>CAIOCH010000117.1 GCA_903856525.1 uncultured bacterium
CGCGCGTCCCGTCCGCTCGACGGTGACTCCCGAGGAGCGCGAGGCGCGGCTCGGGCAGAAGCCGTTCACGCTGCTCTTCACGGGGCTTTCGGGCTCGGGGAAGGGCAAGGTCGCCCGCGCCGTCGAACGCCGGCTCTTCGACATGGGCCGGCTCGGCGCCGTCGTCGACGGCATGAGCCTGCGCGCAGGGATGAGCCGCGACCTCGGCTTCTCGAAGGGCGAGCGCAGCGAGAACCTGCGCCGCGGCATGGAGCTCGCGAAGGCGATGAACGACGCGGGACTCATCACGCTGGCCGTGTTCACCGCGCCGGAGGCGTCGGTGCGCGAGCGAGCGAGGGAACTCGTCGGCGCCGATCGCTTCGCGCTGGTGCATGTCTCGACGCCGCTCGACGAGTGCCGTCGCCGCGACCCGTCGGGGCTCTACCGCGATCTCGCCGAAGGCAAGGTCTCCGGCGTGCCGGGCGTCGACTTCGACTACGAGGCGCCTGCGAACGCCGAACTCACGGTCCCGCTCCACGAGCTCGGCGCACCCGATGTCGCGCTGCGCACGGCCGTCGACCGCGTCATGGCGCTGCTCGAAGGTCGCGGCGCGATCGTGAAGTAGCGGCCGCGTCGGTTTCGCGAGATGACCTACCGAAGTGTCGTCGCAGTCTGCGCGCGAAATCCTCGGACGAGTGTCGGATCCGTCGGAGCACGGCATCTGCGGCGGTAGCGTCGGGGTATGCGAAGGCACGCGACTCCACCCTGGTGGGACTGGGACCTGCAACTCACGGCATACATCAAGCGCCGAATGCGCCAGCGCGGCTTTTCCGAGACCGATCTGAGGAGTAGGCTCGTTTCATCGTGCGCCCTTCGCCTCGATTTCGAGGATGGCCGATTCGTCGTCGAGGGTCGGCGCGGGCGCGAACGATGGGAGGTTGTCGTTGAACCAGACCATGGGCGCCGCGTGATCTGGGCCATCACCGCCTACCGAGTCGATTGACCCCAACTCCTGCCGCGTCTACCGCCCATCCTCCGGTCCAATCACATGCCAACCAAGACAGCCAATCGACGATCCGCGGAGCCTCCGATCCGCGACATCGAGATCAACTACCGCGACGGCAAGGCATACGCCGCCTACATCCCGCTGGAGACCGCCGAGGCCCGCCAGAATGCGCGAAAGCGTGTGTACCGCTCCGTCCCGCACGAGGGCGGCTATGTGGTCGACTTCACGCGAACAGGCGTGCCGATCGGCATCGAGGTCACCGCTCCGTCCGCCGTCACCCATGCCGCGGTGAACCGCCTGCTGACCAGCCTTGGTCTGTCGAAGGTCAGCCGAGCCGTCCTGCGGCCGCTGCTGGCCGCGTGACGCAGGGACTCGCTGCTTCCAAGCAACTCACTCCTTCACCACGCGCATCGCGATCAGGTCCTGCACGTCGACCAGGCCGACGGGCTTGCCGTCGCGGTCGACGACCGGGATCTCGTCGAGGCGCTTGGCCTGGACGAGCTGCACCGCGTCGCGCACGAGCGAATCGACGGTGAGCGTTGTCGGATGGCGCGTCATGACGCCTGCAATCGGCGCATCGAGCGCCGCGAGCCCGCCGCTGTTCACGTGACGGCGGAGATCGCCGTCGGTGAAGATGCCGCTGAGTCGGCCGGCGCCGTCGACGAGGACGATCGCACCGGCACGACGGCCTTCGCCGGCGGCACGGAGCGCATCGCGAACGGTCGACGTATCGGGCACCGCCGCGAGGTTCTGACCGACGCGGAAGCGCAGGACCTCGGTCACCGGACGCAGCCCCGCGCCCAGCATGCCGCCCGGATGGTGCTTGTGGAAGTCGTCCTTGCCGAAGTCGCGGCGCTGGGCGAGCGCGAGGGCGAGCGCATCGCCGACGGCGAGCGTGAGCGTGGTCGACGCGGTCGGCGCGAGGTTCAACGGGCACGCTTCGGTCAGATCGCCGAGATCGACGTGCGCGGTGCACGCGCGGGCCAGGCTCGACTTCGCCTTGCCCGACATGCCCACGGTCGGAATGCCGTCCATCTTCAGGATCGACGCCAGCGCCACGACCTCCTGCGTCTCACCCGACCAGGACAGGAGCAGCACGACATCGTCCGGGCGGATCGAGCCGAGGTCGCCGTGCACGGCCTCGGCGGGGTGCACGAAGTGCGAGGGCTGCCCGAGGCTCGAGAGGGTCGCCGAGATCTTGGCGCCCACCAGGCCCGACTTGCCCATGCCGCTCACCACGACGTGACCCTTGCAGCCCTCGAAGAGGTCGATGGCGGCGTGGATACCCGTGTCGTCGCCGGCGTGGAGGCGCGCCGCAAACCGTGTCACGGCCGCGGCCTCGGTGGCGAGCACCTCGCAGAGGAAGCCCCGCTCGTTGGCGCGGATGTGCGGGTCGGCGGCGGCGGCAGCGGACGGGTGCATCGGCGCAGTGTAATCGCGGGGCCGACGGGCACGGCCCCCGCGGAGGCGCCGCGCCGCGCGCGCTGCCCGGAGGCGGGACGCTTCGGGATCGGAACCGCGCGGCTTCGTGGTAGGTTACGGGCCGATA
>CAIOCH010000118.1 GCA_903856525.1 uncultured bacterium
GTTCTCGTCGAAGAACTTCTCCTGGAACAGCGCCTTCGCCTTGTCGATCTGCGGCGGGTTGCCCGGACGAAGGCGGCCGTAGATCTTGAGGAGCGCGGCCTCGTGCTCGGTCACGCCGGCGAGGAAGTCGAGCTTCTCCTCGGCGAGGGTGTTGAGGATGAGCGGATCGCTCGCGTTGGTGATGACGCGGATGGTGCCGAGGTTCGACGCCTGGATGGTCGCCACCATGTCGCCGATCGGCGCGCCGACGCGGCAGAGTTCCTCACCGGTGTCCGAGTCGATGACGAGCTCGGCGGCGAAGTGCTCGGGCTTGAGCTTGGCGACCTTGATCTCCTCGACCTCGTAGAAGAGCTCGAGCAGCTTGTCGGTCGACGAGTACTGCTCGTCGAGGGCGCGCAGGAACGTGGTCGCCGCGAGCTTCGTCGACTGGTCGATGCGCATCGCCAGGACGTCCTTCTTGGTGACCTCGAGCTCGATCCACGAGCCGCGCTCGGGGATGACACGCGCCTGGTGGAGCGGACGGTCGCCGAACGAGCTGACGATCGAGAAGTCGACGCCCGGCGAACGGTGCAGCTGGCTCACGATGCAGCGCTCGGCGCCGTTCACGATGAACTCGCCGCCGCCCATCATGATCGGGATCTCGCCGAGGTAGATCTCCTCCTCGGCGATCTCGCTGGTGCCTTCGCGCACGAGGCGCACGCCCACGCGGAACGGACGTCCGTAGGTCAGGCGCAGCTCGCGGCACTCGTCGGCCGTGTAGCGGGGCTCGTCGAGCTTGTAGTGCAGGTACTCGAGCTTCATCGAGCCGTCGTAGCTCTCGATGGGGAAGACTTCCCGCATCAGCGCCTCGAGGCCGAAGCTCGTATCGCGCTCGTCATGGCTCTTCTCGAGCTGGAGGTAGCGCTTGTAGGCATCCTCCTGCACGCGAGTGAGAACCGGAACCGGAAGCGCGTCGCCACGCTTCGAGAAGTCGCGAATCGTCTTGGTTGACATCGACGAGTCCCCTGCAAAGAAACACCACACCGGTCGAACTCCGGCATGGCGGTGGTGATTCAAAGTGTGATCGAGAGCGGATTCAGCAAGCGAGCCGAGCCCCTACCCAACGGCAATTTGGGTGGATCACGAGTGTAGACACGGTCCCATCAGCCGACAAGCCACAGGATTCTGAACGCCTGGGATGATGGGCGTACCTGCGGAAAACACGGGCGCGGTGCCCGCGGGGCGGCGTAAGCCGTTGCCCGCAAGGCACCTGCGCCCGCACCAGTCGGATTACTCGGCGGCAGCGTCTGCGCCGGCCGCCTTGAGGGCGTCGACGAGCTTGGTCGCCTCTTCCTTGCCGAGACCTTCCTTGACGGTCTTCGGAGCGCCGTCGACGAGAGCCTTCGCCTCGGCGAGACCGAGGCCGGTGGCCTCGCGCACGGCCTTGATGACGTTGATCTTGTTCGCGCCAGCAGCCTTGAGGACGACGTTGAACTCGGTCTTCTCGGCAGCAGCGGCGGCGGCGGGGGCCGCAGCGACAGCGACAGCGCCGGCGGCCGGCTCGATGCCGTAGGTCACCTTCATGTAGTCGGTGAGCTCAACGGCCTCCTTGATGGTGAGGCTGGCGATCGAATCGCCGAGGGTGCTGATCTTCGCGTCAAAGGTCTTGGTGTCGGACATGTCTGGTTCCTTGCGGCTCAAGCCGCTGTCTTGCCACCGAGAGGTGCCGCGACAAGCGGCATTTCATCCCTGAGGGGACCAGTCGGTGGCGGACTGGACTCGGGTCTATATCGTTTGTTGTTCACCGCGCGTCATCCGCGCGGCCGGACCTACGCCGGAGCGCGGGTCCACCTAGCAACCTCGGCCCTCGCCGCGCCGGAGCGCGGAGAGGCCTCCAGCTCACGAGAGCTTGGCGACCGATTCGCCCTTCTCCAGCTTCTCCTGAAGCGTCTTGACGACGCCCATGACCTGACGGGCAGGGGAGAGGAGGAGGGTGACGACCTTGGCCTGCGCCTCTTCCCGGGTGGGGAAGCTGCCGAGCATCTTCACGCCGGCATCGCCGTCGTAGTACTCGCCGTCGAAGAGCGCGCCCTTGAGGACGATCTTCTTCTCGGCCTCTGCGGCCTTCACGATCTCTCGAGCGACGAGGACGGCGCTCTCGGGACCGGTGATGATGGCGGACGGGCCCTTGAGCGCCTTCTCGAGCGAACCGAGCGGGCTACCCTTGAAGGTGCGGCGCGCGAGCGCGTTCTTGACGATGGTGACGCGGATGCCCTTCGAACGGAGCGAGTTGCGCATCGTGGTCGTGGCCTTGGCGTCGAGACCACGGATCTCGACGACGACGGCACCGGTCACGTCCTTGAAGCGGTTCTGGTACTCCGATGCAATCAGATTCTTGACTGGCTTGCTCATGGTGTGTCCTTTCGGAGTACGCGCTTAGACGCTGACCTGGACGCCGGGGCTCATGCACGCGGCGATCACGCACTTCTTGATGTAGGTGCCCTTGGCGGCGGCGGGCTTCACCTTGTTGATGTTGGCGATGAACGCCTCGAGGTTCTCGACGAGCTTGGCGTCGGCGAACGAGAGCTTGCCGATGACGCCGTGGACGTTGCCACCATCGTCATTGCGGTACTCCTGCTTGCCGTTGGCGTACTCCTTGACCGCACCGATGACATCGGGGGCCACGGTGCCGGCCTTGGGCGAGGGCATGAGGCCCTTCGGACCAAGCACCTTGCCGAGCTTGGAGACCACGCGCATCATGTCGGGGCTGGCGACGGCGACGTCGAAGTCCATCCAGCCACCCTCGATCTTGGCGACGAGGTCTTCTGCACCGGCCTCGACAGCGCCCGCAGCCTTGGCCGCGGCAGACTTGTCGGAGTTGCAGAAGCAGATGACGCGTGCCGTCTTGCCCGTGCCGTGGGGCAGACCGATCGAGCCGCGGAGGGCCTGGTCGGCCTGCTTCGGGTCGATGCCGAGGTGCATGACGACATTGACCGTCTGGTCGAACTTCGGGGTCTTGAACTTGCGGAGCGCGGCCACCGCCTCAGCGGGCGAGACCGGATTGCTGATCGCGGAAGCGAGGTTTGCCTTGCGGCGCTTGGAGAGTGCTGGCATGGTTTAGCCCTCCACCGTCACGCCCATCGAGCGTGCAGTACCGGCGACGACGCGCATCGCGGCTTCGATGTTGGTGGTGTTGAGGTCCTTGAGCTTCTCCTCGGCGATGGCCTTGACCTGCGCCTTGGAGAGCTTGCCGATCTTGTCGGTGTTCGGGCGGCCAGAGCCCTTCTCGACCTTCAGCGCCGCAGCGATGAGCACCGAGGTGGGCGAGCTCTTGATCTCGAACTCGAACGAGCGGTCGCTGTAGACCGTGATCACGCAACCAACCACGCGGCCATTGAGCTGGCGCGTGGCTTCGTTGAACTTCGTGATGAATTGACCGGGGTTGACGCCGTTTGCACCCAGGACGGGGCCGATCGGCGGGGCGGGAGTGGCCTTGCCACCCGGCGCCATGATCTTGAACTGCTTTGTGACTTTCTTTGCAGCCATGGTTTCCGTTGACCTCCCACTGGACTCACGAATTCGGACGCACGCGGCCCTTGTTCATGCGGACCCTGCATCGCTGCAGGGGCCCAGT
Organism: uncultured bacterium; assembly: GCA_903856525.1. GTDB lineage: Bacteria > Planctomycetota > Phycisphaerae > Phycisphaerales > SM1A02 > QWPT01. The sequence continues at coordinate 3,614 of CAIOCH010000118.1, forward strand.
AGTTCGAGCGGTTTGAAATGTCGAGTCGAGCAATGTAGCGGGCGCCCGCGGAGGACGCAAGTGGCTATGCAGCCTGTTCTGCGGCAGCGCGCGGGGCGGTGTGCATCGGGTCGAGGGAACGCCCGACTTGAGGTTATGCGCCCCAGTTCGCCAGAATCCGCGCAAGATCACCCGCATCGACCGCGCCGTTGCGGTCAAAGTCGGCGGGCTGCCCCGCCGTCGCGGGCCCCCACGCGGCGAGAAGAGCCGCGAGGTCCGCAGCCCCCACCGATCCGTTGCCATCGAGGTCGAGCTGCATGACGGTCCCCCCCTTGATGAAGGCCGACGGGGGAATCACCGCCCGCCCCGTGCCTGGACCCTGCCAGCGCACGATGAGGCCGGCGCCGCCGAAGTTCTCGAAGAACTCTACGCGATAGCGGTGCACGCCCGCCTCGAGCGCGATCTGCCCTGAGCGCTCGACCATGCCGTGCAGGCCGTCGTTGTTCGCCACAGGCACGCCGTCGATCAGCAGGCGCGAGCCGTCGTCGGACTCGGTCGACAGCGTCCACAGACCCGTCGCGGGAACCTCGATGAACCCCTCGAACACGGCGGCGACAAGATCCGCGCGACCGCTCGAGGAGAAGTTGTCGCCCGTCGAGGCGATGTCGATGTTCGGGAGAAGCGCCGACCCGTACGGAGTCAACGCCGCGAAGTCGGGAAGTGCGCCTGTGTCGCCCGCGAGCGCGTACCACAGCGCGGGAGCACCAGGACCTGCGCCGTCGAGGTAGATGCGATCGAGCACGGGCCGCACGGTGATGTAGACCCGTGCGGAGCTCGTCGCGCCACCCGCCTCCTGCACCGTGTAGGCGAACGAATCGATGCCGTCGAAGCCCGGCGCGGGCGTGTATAGCAGCACGGGCGGTTCGCCCGGCTGCGTGGGCGCGATCACCACGGTTCCCCCGCTGACCGAGCCCGGTTCGAACGCCGTGAGAGCGAGTGCACCGCAGTGCACGAACGCGTCGTTCGCCAGCGGCGCGATGCTGGCCGCGGTGCCCTCCAGCGTGGAGACCGCATCGTCCACGGCGTAGGAGCCAGCGTTGCCGCATGCCGTGGCCGCGATGTGGCCGTTCATCGAGTTGATCGAGTACGGATGGAACTTGAGCGCGATGTTCGACATGCCTCCCGCGCAGATATGGCAGTAGGACATGATGGTGCCCTGACTCGCCTGCGAGCAGTCGTTGGTGCCGCATCCGTCGGCCTGCGGCGTGTGATCGTGCGTGTGCGGAGCGCCGAAGTTGTGGCCGAGCTCGTGGGTCACGACCATCGGTTCCCAGTTGCCGTGGTCGTGGTCGACGAGCGGATAGGGAAAACCGTAGCCAATGCCCGACGAGAGTGCGAAGGCCCACTCGGGATACAGGCAGGCCACGCCGAGCCAGGCGACGCCGCCACCGAGCCCGCGCCCCGCGAGGTGATGCCCGACATCGCGGGGAACTGCGCCCATGTTCGCCATCCAGTGGTCGCGGTACTGTCCGAGCTGCGCGCCCATCTCGGTCTGCGTCCACGGATCCTCGCCAGTCCATAGCCGGAGGTACGACACGGGCAGCTTGACGTTGATGTCGCGGTCGTACACCTGGCTCGCCGCGCCCATGAGGAGCAGCGCGTACTGGCTGGCCGCCACAACATTGCCGCCGTGGGCGCCCATGGTGTACTCGGTGTCGGTGTCGATCGCGACCCGATACTCACGGCAACCCACGCCTCCGGCGACGCCACCGTCACCAGCGCCTCCCTGGGGAACCGGCAGATCGAATGGCTGCTTCAGGTCCATCGTGCCGCACCGCGCGCCGTCCATCGCGTGCGACTCGAACGCGGACTCATGCGCGACCATGGCCGGCAGGCCCGCGCGGCGCGACGGTTCCGATCCGCTCGACAGCCACCAGGTTTCTCCGCCGATCTTCACGAAGCCCGCGACGAGACCCTCGGCGGCGCCCGTTCCGATGCCGATGAAGGCGCTCGCATCGGGCATGCCTGCGATGGTTCCCGAGTAGGCGAGGGGAAGTTGCGGAGTCGCGCGGCGCGCGATGGTGCGGCCGCCGTCGATGCGGGCGATCTCCAGCGCGAATCCATCGGTGACGAGTCCGGTGGCCACCAGATCCACGGTGACGCAGCCGAGGCGGGGAAGATCGAGCACGATGCTCGCGGCGGGGACTCCCGAGCGGAGGTCCGCGAGCTCCCGGGGCTCGAGTGGTCGCGCTGCGTCGGTGACGAGCGCGCGGACGTTCCGTCCGGTCGACGCTCCAGCAGCCGAGGCCGACTCGGTCGACGCGGCGTGCGCGCCGGCGAGTGGTGCGAGCAGGGCGAACGACAGGGCGGTGGCGATCATTGGCATGGCGGTTCCAGTCCGCAGCAGTATGCCGCAAGGTTCCGCCGGGGCGTTGTGGAACGGCTGAATCCTTCTGAATCAGCCGACATGCCGGTATTGGTTCGACGCCGCCGATCCGGGGACCACCACGGCTACTCCAACCGGTCCGCCAGAGCCATCATCGCCATCGCCTCGATGCCGTGCGGGATCGCGGCATCGTTGAAGTCGTAGGTCGGCTGGTGGAGGTGCGCGCTCCTCCAGCGGCCGTCCTCCATGCCCAGCAGGTAGAAGCACGACGGCACCCGTTCCGCGTAGAAGGCGAAGTCCTCGCCACCCATGACGGGCGCGTCCATGTGCTCGAGCGACTGTCCCGGCAGCTCCTCGCGCACGATGCGCTGGAACTCCGCCACGCTGGCGTCGTCGTTGCGTGTCACGGGATATCCGCGCGTGTACCTCGTCTCGGCGCTGCAGCGGTGGGCGCGGGCGATGTCGGATGCAACCTGCGCGAGACGCGCCTCGATGTGCGTTCGCGTGGATTCGAGCAGTGCACGCGTGGTTCCCTGGAGCACCGCCGTCGAGCCGATCTGGTTCATGACCGTGCCCGCGTGGAACATCGTGGTGCTCACGACGCCTGCGTCGACAGGGTCGATCTCGCGCGACACGATCGACTGCAGCGCGAGCACGATGGCGCTGGCGGCAACGATCGGGTCGTGCGAGTGGTGCGGCCATGCCGCGTGGGCAGCCTGCCCGCGCACAGTGATCTCGAATCGGTCGCTCGAGGCGAAGAGCGCTCCGCGCCGCGTGGACAAGGCGCCGAGCGCGAGGCCCGGAAAGTTGTGCAGGCCGTAGATCCTGCGGACCGCCGGACCCTCCGCGCACGCATCGAGTGCTCCGTCCTCGACCATCCGCCGTCCACCCGCGCCGCCCTCCTCGGCGGGCTGGAAGAGGAACCGCACGCTGTTGGGCAGGGCGCATTCCGTTGCGAGGCGACCGAGTACGCGCGCCGCGCCCACGAGGATCGCCGTGTGGCCATCGTGTCCGCACGCGTGCATGCGTCCCTCGGTGCGCGACTTCCAGCCGCACGAGTTTTCCTCGACAATGGGCAGGCCGTCGATATCGGCTCGGAGCGCGACCGAACGGTCGCTCGCCCCCGCAAGGAATGCGATCGTGCCCGTGCCGCCCGCGAGCCCGCCGCGGTGGGCGATGCCGGCTTCGGCGAGCGCGGCGCGGATCCGCGTGCTCGTACGAACCTCCTCGTAGCAGATCTCGGGATGCGTATGCAACTCCCGCCGCAGGTCGACCGCGTGGGGGGTCTCCTCCACGACGAGTTGCGTGAGGCGTTGCCTGAGCACTGCGGGAATTGAAGCCATGCCGCGATGGTAGCGCGGGCGGGTCTCCCCATCGGCGGCGCGCGTCCCTAACTGCGGAGCTTGGCCAGTCCCGTCGACTCCCGTCCGTCGTTGACCAGCGCAAAGGCGTGCCGCTCGTGGCGGATCAGGCGGGTGAGCTGACTCATGGTGATCCCCAGCAGGCCCGCAGCGCCCGCGACATCGAACCGCCGAGCCGTGATCACGTCCATGGCCTCCGCGAGCAGGGCGGGGTAATCGGGATTCTCCGGATTCACCGGCAGCTTCTCGCCCTGGCGCCGCCGGCACCACAGCTGGCTCGGCTTGTGCGAATCGCGGCCGGTGACGGTGCGCACCTTGCATGCCAGCTTGAGGCGGAGCCGGAAGATGGCCATGCTGCGGTTCTGCACCTGGCTGCGCCGCTCGGTGGCGTGCGTCTCGATCTCGGTGGGCATGTGCTTGATCCACACCGCGGTCTCCACGCGGTTGCGGTGCTGCCCCCCCGGCCCCGACACGCGGCCCGTCTCGATCTGGCACTGCGCGAGGAAGTCCTGGTCCTCGAGCGTGGATGGATGCGGGCCCTCGATGGTGAGCACGCGTTCGTCGATGTAGGGTGGGCGGTAGGCCATGCGCTTGGACATTCTCTACCATGCCGCGACGAGGCGCGCACCGCATGACCTGCATTCTCGGCATCGAAAGTTCCTGCGACGAGACCGCCGCGGCCGTCGTCGACGCGCAGCTGCGGGTACGGTCGAACATCGTGGCCTCGCAGGAGGACCTGCACGCCGAGTACGGCGGCGTCGTGCCCGAGATCGCCAGCCGAGCCCATCTCGAGCGCATCCTGCCGGTGATCCACAAGGCGGTCGCGGAGGCGGGGATCGGTCTCGGCGACATCGTGGCCGTCGCCGTCGGCATCCGTCCCGGCCTCATCGGCAGCCTCCTGGTCGGTACCAGCGCCGCCAAGGGCTTCGCGTGGGGTCGAATGCTCCCGTTCTACGGCGTCGACCATGTCGCAGCCCATCTGTTCGCGGGGCTGCTCCGCACCGACGCGGACGCGCCTCCTTCCGTCGATGAAGGCGCGCTCTTCCCCGCGCTCGGCCTGGTGGTGAGCGGGGGACACACCAGCCTCTTCCGACTCGATTCCCCGATGCACTGCACCCTGATCGGGCGGACCATCGACGACGCCGTGGGCGAGGCCCTCGACAAGGCGGCGGTCATGCTCGGACTCGGCCATCCCGGCGGACCAAACCTCGAGCGCTGCGCCGAAGGGGGCGATGATCGGGCCCTGCGGTTCGCGCTGCCCAATCTCCCGCATCCACTCGACTTCTCGCTGTCGGGACTCAAGACCAAGCTGCTCTACGAGGTCCGCGGCGTCCCGCGGGGGCGCGGCGCAGGCGCGACCTTCGACCGGACCAGCGCCGATCTGTCCGACGAGCGTCGACGCGATCTCGCGGCGAGTTTCCAGCGGGCCGCGATCGCGCAGGTCGTCGACCGCCTGGCGCGCGCGGCGGACGCGGAAACCGCACGCACCCTGTTCGTGGGCGGCGGCGTGGTCGCCAACCGGGCGCTGCGCGAGGCGCTCGCCCATTGGACCGGCTCGCGCGGCATGCGCCTCGTGCTTCCGGAGCGCCGCTTCTGCGTCGACAACGCCGCCATGATCGCTGGTTACGCACAGCTGCGCCGCGGGCGCGGTGATGCCGGCGACGATCTCGCCATCCCCACGGAACAGA
>CAIOCH010000119.1 GCA_903856525.1 uncultured bacterium
AACAGCTCGTCCCGCTCCTCGTCGTAGGCGAGCGCCTGTGGGCGCAGGAACTCGCCGTCGGCCGTGCCACCCCGACCGAACGCGTAGAGGAACGCGCGGTCGCGGCCGAAGACCTGGATGCGGTCATGACCACCGTACTCGGCCACCATCATGCGCCCGTCGGCGAGGAACAGCACATCGGTGGGATAGATGAACTGCCCATGCTCCGTGCCATACGAACCGAGCGTCCAGAGGAGCGCGCCATCGGGCGAGAAGCACGCGAGCCGGTGCTCGTGCGTGTCCGCGACCACGAGCGATCCGTCGGGCGCGATGCTCGCGCCCACGGGCTTGCCGCGGTCCGACTTGGGCATGCTCCACTCCGCGAGCACCTCTCCGTCGGCGGCGAACCGCTGCACGCGGGCGTCCTTGTCGATGACGAAGCAGGAACCGTCGAGCGGGTCGACGGCAAGCACGCGCGGCGCGTTGAACTGTCCACGTCCGCGCCCGACGCCCGCAAAGGTGCGGTCGACGGGAAGCGTGGTCTCGACAACCGGCGAGGACTGGCGAAGGAGCGCCATGACGCCGTCGTCCGTCGTGGACGAACTCTCGCCTGCCGAGGGCGTGCGCTCGCATCCCACGCCCGTGAACGCGGATGCCGCGAGCATCGAGGCGGCGAGCGCTCCGCCCAACAATCCCGCAGACGGCGTCGTCACTGGACCGATGCGCCGCGCCCGGAGCGGCGCGGGTCCAGTCTGCAACCTGAGCAGGAGGCGAAGCACGATCCACACCGCAGGCAGGGCGACGGCCACGATCGCCACCACCGCCAGCACCACCGTCTCCGGCCGCTGGTAGTGGATCGCGTTGAGCACATCCGTCGCCAGCCACGGAAGGCCCGGCGGAACCACTCGGCCAGACGCCGTCAGTTCGCCCAGGCTCCACGCGAGCGCGATCGACGTGGCACCTGCGGCCGCAAAGCCGAGTTCGGCACGAAGTCCCCGCCATCGTGCCGGCCACGAGCCGCCATCGAGCGCACGCAGCCGCGCGCTGCTCGTCGGTTCGCGCGCCGCGAGCACGAGCGCCACAACGGCCGCAACGGGTGCCGCCCGCATCGCGAGCACCAGCACCACCGCAAGCGGCGAGTCGTACATCGGAGCGAGAATGGACGACGGCAGGAATCCAGGCTCCGGACGGTTGTACGCCGCCTCCACGGCCAGTGCGCACACCGTGCCGGGCACAACCCCCGCGGTCAGGAGGAGCAGCGCCGCCGCTCTCGCCGCAAACCGGAGGATCCGCGCGCCCGCGCCTTCACCCCGCACCGCGTCGACCAGCACGCGGATCGCCACGGCGAGCGAACCCACCAGGAGCGCCGCCGACAGGGCCACCACAGCACTCGCGCCAACGGCCTGCCCGTGGAGCACGGTGAAGTCGCCGACGCGCGGTGTATCGAGCGCAACGGTGAACATCGCGCCCAGCAGCACGCAGCATGGCAATGCGGCAACACCGAGGACGGCGCGGGCGCGCGCCGATGTCCGCGGACCCGTCTGCCCACCTTGGCCACGGTCGGCAGCCGTGGCAACGGAGATCGGGATCGCCGGAAGGCCTGCGCCCTGGCGGCGCCGGAGCCGGTCGTCGCCGGCGGTGCGGGCGAGCAAGGCAAGCGCGGCCACAAGCAGCGCCACGAGCACGATCGCAGGCGCCGCAGCAGCGAGGACCTCGCGCACCGACCCTCCGAGTGCATCGAGCGTGCGCAGTTCGAAGCCGTAGGTCCTGACCTGCGCGAGGTCGAAGACCGTGGTCTCGCACAGGAGGAAGACGGTCGCCGCGATCACGGCCAGCGAGAGCGCACGCGCGTCGCGTGCAACGGCCGCGCGCAGTCGCGCCACCGCCCCGCCTCCATCAAGGGCGCGAAGCCGCGCCTCCCGCACCTCCGCCGGACCACCGGTCGCCACCAGCACCGCGAAGGCGAGCGCGGTGCTCCATACGCAGAGCGCCACGCCGAGGAACGCGGTGCGCTGCAGCGTGACGAGGTCATGTCTCGCAGCCAGATCCCCCAGGATGGTGCCGGGGCCGGTCGACATCCACATGGCGGCGTACAGCAACCATGGTGGCAGCACCAGCGGAAGGAGGATGCACGTCGCCGCCGAGCGCTGCACAAGACCGCCGCCGTCGCGGCGAAAGACCCTCGACGCGGGCCAAGCGAGCGCGGCGCCCGCAAGCGCCGCTCCCATCGACCAGGCGAGGCTGCGGGCGAGGAGCAGCAGCGGCGACTCGATGCCCGCGTTTGCTGCCGTGATTGCCGCGGACGGTGCCCACCACTCGGCCACGAGCGCCAGTGCCGGCCATGCCAGCAACGCAACCACCATCAGCGTGAGCAATGCCGCGGCAAGCCGATCCATCGGCCAGCCTCCAGGCGCAACCTGCGAGGACAACGGCCCGTGTCGCCCGACCATGCGATGCGGTGACTGATGCGCCTCGTTCACGCCTTCGTTGCTCCGGCGGAATCCGACGGAAATGGCAGCGGATCCGGCGACAGCGACCGCGGCCCGAGGCCGTGGTGCAGGGCGATGCGTCCCGACAAGCGTTCGCCAACACGCACCGCGAGCTCCGCCGCCCCCGCCGAGGCCCGCAGCGCATCGAACGCAAGGGGATCAGACTCGGCATACGGCAGCTCCGCACGCACGCCCTCGCCGAGAGGAAGGTTCCGCGAAGGTGATCGGGCGATGAGCAGTTCGCACTCGGGCGACACGAGATAGCCGAGGACCTTGCGCACCGCGTCGGAATCGCCGGGACCGCCGAGGATTGGCGCGACCGTGTTGGGCACCAGCATGGTGCCTCCACCCTGCGCACCATCGGGAAGGGTCCGCGGAAGACACATCTCGATGGGCATGCCGCGGTCGATGGCGACGAGCGCGTCGTCGGTGTCGGTGAGGCCGTACGCGCACTGACCGCGCGCCACGGCATCGACCGTGGCCGCGTTGCCTCCCGACAGCACCTCGACGCCGTTGGCGCGCATGCCGTCGACCCATGCGTCGAAGGACGGAACCGCAGCGGCGAACGCCGCGGCATCTCCCGCACCCGCGCCGCGCGTGGCGGCCTCGCGCCACACTTGCTCGAGCGCCGCGATGTGACTGCTGGTGGTTCCGAAACGGGGATCGGCGATCGCGATGCGGCAGTCGTTGCCCGGGGGGAGTCCGAGCCCGAGCCCCGGTTTCGCGAGGTCAGCCCAGTGTCGCAGCGGAGCGAAACCCCTGCGCATGACCACGACCCGGGCACGCGCTGCAAACGCGAGCCACTGCCGCGCGGGGTCGCGATGCCGTGCGGGCCATGTGCTCCAGATGTCTTCGGGAATCGCCGCGAGCAGCCCGTCGCGCGCGAGCCGCAGCACCGCGAAGCCCTCGGAGCTCCAGAAGATGTCGGCACGCGGACGATCACGCTCGGCGCGAATGCGTGACTCGAGCGCAGTGGTCTTGGTTGCCTCGGTGTCGAACAGCCCGACGACCTCCACACCGGTCGCGCGGGTGCACGCCGCGAGCACCTCCTTGGCGAGCACATCGTCGGCGCTGGTGTAGACCAGCACGCGTCCCGACGCCATCCGCTGCACGCCTTCGCGTGCGCAGGCGGAACCGAGGAGAGTCATCGCCGAGCCCGCGAGCACCGC
>CAIOCH010000120.1 GCA_903856525.1 uncultured bacterium
CGTTCTTGGCCGCCGCCGCGTCGACGCCGCAGGCCTCGAGCACGCCGGCCGGCATCGACCAGGCGCTGAAGGCAAACGCGATCTCGAACACCGTGGGCAGCGAGTTCTCCACGGCCACGAGCTGCTCGTGGCTGTAGCCCTTGGCCAGCAGGAAGTCGCGGAAGCTGCCCGCGCCCGGCTCATCGGTGCCGTCGACGGCCGGCAACTTCACATCGAGGCTCAGCGAGCCCATGACGTGCGTGACCATGTCGTCGGCCTGCTCGGCGGTGTAGCCGAGCGCGCGGATGGCGGGGCGCAGCGACTGGTTGGCGATCTTGAAGTAGCCGCCGCCCGCGAGCTTCTTGAACTTGACGAGCGCGAAGTCGGGCTCGACGCCCGTCGTGTCGCAGTCCATGAGGAGGCCGATCGTGCCGGTCGGCGCGATGACCGTGGTCTGCGCGTTGCGGAAGCCGAACTTCTCGCCGTAGTTGAGGGCGTCGTCCCAGCAGGCGACGGAGCGCTCGAGCATCTTGTCGGCGTTGGCGAGGTTGACCTTTCCGTTCCGCACGATCGCATGGTCGATCGGCACCGGACGGATGCGCAGCGACTCGTACTCATCGCTCTCGCGCGACACGCCGAGCGCGGCGCGGCGATGGTTGCGGATCACGCGCAGCATGTTCTCGCGGTTCTCCGCGTAGCCGGCGAACGGCCCGTGCTCGGCCGCGAGCAGGGCGCTCTCGGCGTAGGAGCGGCCCGTGAGGATCGCCGTGAGCATGCCGCAGACGGCGCGGCCTTCCTCGCTGTCGTAGGGGATGCCCGCCTGCATGAGCATGGCGCCGAGGTTGGCGTAGCCGAGGCCCAGCGTGCGGTAGCGCCACGAGAGGTCGGCGATCTCCTTGGACGGGAACGCCGCCATGAGCACCGAGACCTCGAGCACGATCGTCCAGAGGTTGATCGCGTGCTCGTAGCCCTCGAGATCGAAGCGCCGCGTCTGGGAGTCGTAGAACTTGAGCAGGTTGATCGACGCCAGGTTGCACGCCGTGTTGTCGAGGAACATGTACTCGGAGCACGGATTGCTGGCGTTGATGCGGCCGCCAGCGGGGCAGGTGTGCCACGCGTTGATGGTCGTGTCGTACTGCACGCCCGGGTCGGCGCAGCGCCACGCGGCGAAGTTGATCTCCTCCCACAGTTCGCTGGCCTTGATGGTCTTGGCCACCTTGCCATCGGTGCGGCGGATGAGGCTCCACTCGGCGTTCGCGTCGATCGCGTCAAAGAACGCATCGGGAATGCGCACCGAGTTGTTCGAGTTCTGGCCGCTGACGGTGTAGTAGGCCTCGCCGTTGAAGTCGTAGTCGAGCTTGAGCTTGAACTTCTCGGCGAGCTTCTTCTGGTCGTCGCCAAGGACCTTCATGCCCTCGACGAGCGCGGCGACCTTGAGCTCCTCGCGGACCTTCCAGTTGACGAAGGCCTCGATGTCCGGGTGATCGACATCCAGGCAGACCATCTTTGCCGCGCGACGCGTGGTGCCGCCGGACTTGATCGCGCCCGCGGCGCGGTCGCCGATCTTGAGGAAGCTCATCAGGCCGGAGCTGCGGCCACCGCCCGAGAGCGGCTCGTTCTCGCCGCGCAGGCGGCTGAAGTTCGTGCCCGTGCCCGACCCGTACTTGAAGAGGCGGGCCTCGCGGACCCACAGATCCATGATGCCGCCCTCGTTGACGAGGTCATCGCTCACGGACTGGATGAAGCACGCGTGCGGCTGGGGGTGGGTGTAGGCATCCTTGGCGAGCGACAGCGAACCAGTGAGGTGGTCGGCGATCCAGTGGCCCTGCGCGGGGCTGTTGATGCCGTACGCCCAGTTCAGGCCGGTGTTGAACCACTGCGGGCTGTTGGGTGCGGCCATCTGCGTGATCAGCATGTAGCTGAGCTCGTCGTAGAAGGCCTGTGCGTCGTCGGCGGAGTCGAAGTAGCCGTGCTCCTGGCCCCAGTGGGCCCAGCAGCCGGCGAGGCGGTGCACCACCTGGCGCACGCTCTTCTCGGGGCCGAAGACCGGCTTGCCGTCCTTGACGACCGGAA
>CAIOCH010000121.1 GCA_903856525.1 uncultured bacterium
AGCCGGATGGACTACATCTCGCCGATCGTCAACGACATCGCCTGGCACCACGCCGTGGAGAAGCTGTTCGGCATCGAGCTCACCCCGCGCGCCAAGGTCGCCCGCACCATCATGTGCGAGCTCGGCCGCATCCAGAACCACCTCCTGTGCGTGGGCGCCGCCGCACTCGACCTCGGGGCCTTCACCGGCTTCCTCTACGGCTTCAACGAGCGCGAGTTCATCTACGACATCATCGAGTACATCTCGGGACAGCGGTTCCACCCCGACTGGACCCGCGTGGGCGGCGCCTGGCGCGACATCCCCGACGACGAGGTGTTCAAGCGCATGGTGCGCAACTTCATCGATGTCCGCCTGCCCAAGGCGATCACCGACCTCGAGACGCTGTGCAACCGGAACCGCATCTTCGTCGACCGCCTCGACGGCGTCGGCGCGATCTCCAAGGAGGATGCGCTTGCGTGGAGCATGACGGGTCCGAACGCCCGCGCCGCCGGCGTCCGCCGCGACCTGCGGAAGGATGAGCCGTACCTCTGCTACGCCGACAACTGGGATGGCCAGGGCGCCGAGCGCGTGAAGTTCTCCATCGCGGTCGCCAGCGCCGGCTGCAGCCTCTCGCGCTACCTGGTGCGCCTCGAGGAGATCAAGCAGTCTGTCAGGATCATCGACCAGCTCATCGACAAGCTGCCCGCAGGCCCGATCAACGCCTCCGCCGACGGCAAGATGCGCGTGCCCGACAAGGCCGACGTCTACGGATCGATCGAGGGCGTCATCCAGCTCTTCGAGATGTACATGCACAACCGCGGCTTCGACACGCCCGTGGCCGAGGGCTACGGCGCGATCGAGAGCCCCAACGGCGAGCTCGGCTACTACATCGTCGCCGACGGCTCCAAGTACCCGTTCCGCGCTCGCACCCGTCCGCCGTGCTTCATCAACTACCAGCTGTTCCCCAAGATGATCGAGGGGCATCAGCTGGCCGACATCGTGGCGGTCCTCGGATCGCTGAACATCATCGCGGCCGAACTTGATCGCTGAATCCGAGTGGTCGCGAGGTTCGAGCGGCTGCTGCTGCGGCATCAGCCTCTGGCGCCAGGACAGTGAGCCGCGCAACGCGTGGGCAACACCAAGCGAAAGTCAGACGAGTTCAACACCCAGGATTCGCCCGCGCCAGAGCGAGCAGTCCGTTGCGAGCGCTAACGCATGAGCTGGCAAACGAAACCCTCCGCCACGACCAAGATCCCCACCCGCGCCCAGCCGTACTGCACGCAGGCGATGAAGGATCGGTGGACCAAGGAGATCCTCCCGCGCTACGCCACCAAGCAGGGCGCGCTGCTGCCGATCCTCCACGAGATCCAGCACGATCACCGCCACATCCCGTACCAGGCCATGGTGGAGATCGCGTCGTTCCTCTCGATCACCCCAGCGGAGGTGCTCGACACCGTCACCTTCTACGAGGAGTTCCACACCGAGCCCGTGGGCAAGTGCGTGATCGGCATCTGCCAGTCGATCGCCTGCGAGGTGTGCGGCCACCAGAAGCTGCTCGACCATGTGCGCAACCGCCTCGGCCTCGAGCCGCACGAGACCACCGACGACGGCAAGTTCACGCTGCTCGCCCTCGAGTGCCTCGGTTCGTGCGATACGGCGCCCGTCGCGCTCTTCAACGAGAAGCTCCACGAGAACCTGACGATCGAGAAGGTCGACAAGCTCATCGACGAGGCGCAGCGCGACGACGGGAAGGGCGGCGGGCATCATTGATGCCCGAGCCGCGCGAGCCATCGCTGCTCGACAACCTCGAGGGCTTCCTCCGCGGTATCCGCGAGGGGCTCGAGGACGACAAGCCGCCGGTGCCCCCGGCGCAGAACCCGACCGACGGGAGATCCCGCGAGGTCGGGCGCAAGGTGCAGGAAGTGCGGCGCGGCGACTATGTCTTCCGCCGCACCACGATCGACGAAGTTGTGTTTGACCCGCCCAGCGCGGATTCCACAGGCGAACGACCATGCCAATGACCGAGCCCATCCTCACGAAGCGCATCCCCACCCATCCGTGGGGCGACCCGAAGACCCGCAAGACGGTCGGCGTCGATGAGTTCATCGCCACGGGCGGCTACAAGTCGCTCGAGAAGGCGCTCGAGATGACGCCCGCCGACATCGTCAACCTCGTCAAGGACGCGAACCTCCGCGGCCGCGGCGGCGCTGGCTTCTCCTGCGGCCTCAAGTGGTCGTTCCTCGCGCCCCCGGATGGCGGCCGCCGCTACCTCTGCATCAACTGCGACGAGGCGGAGCCCGGCACCTTCAAGGACCGCCTGCTGTGCGACTACGACCCGCACATCATCATGGAAGGCATCGCGATCGCCTGCTACGCGTGCCAGCTCGACACCGCGTACTTCTTCATCCGCGGCGAGTACCACCACCAGGCCAAGGTCGTCGAGAAGGCCATCCAGGAGGCCTACGCGAAGGGCATCTTCGGCAAGCAGGGCCTCATGAACGGCAAGAGCAAGTTCGCCGTCGACTGCTACCTGCACCGCGGTGCCGGCGCCTACATCTGCGGCGAAGAGACCGGTCTCCTCGAGGCGATCGAGGGCCGCCGTGGCTGGCCGCGCCTCAAGCCGCCGTTTCCCGCGGTCAAGGGCCTCTTCGGACGCCCGACCATCATCAACAACGTCGAGACCCTCGCCGCGGTGAGCCCGATCGTCGATCGCGGCCTCTCGTGGTGGAAGGGCCTCGGCTGCGAGAGCAACA
>CAIOCH010000122.1 GCA_903856525.1 uncultured bacterium
GAGCGGCTCGGGATAGCCCACGATGCGCCGCAGCACGAAGTCCGGTCCCACCACCGTGAGCGTGGTGCCGTGCGTCTGCATCGAGGCCCACTTGCCGTGCACGAAGATCGCGGCCACTTCGGGATTGAAGTTGTGTGGTGCGTTCGTGTTCGGATTGGACCGCGTGCGCCTGGTGCCGCCCGGCCCACCCGACGCAGGCACGTGCTTGTGCACCGTGGGCGCCGCCGAGTGCTGGCGCTCCGGGTCGGGCTCGAACGCCTCGGGTTCGCAATGCGTGGAGATCAGCCGCAGCAGATCTCCGAGCACCTGGTCGGAGTCGAGGCGGTTGTACGACTCATCCCCGAGTTGCTCGCGGATGTCGCCGTTGCCGAAGCGCGGTGCAAACCAGTCCGGTGGTAGCAGGGCCTGGTCGCCCATCTCCATCGCCTCTGTGCGCCGCGCCTCGGTGCGGGCGAGGATGGGCTTCGGGCCGAACTCCACGGTGTTCCCGTTGAGCTGCCAGCCGACGGTCATGCCTGCGATCCCCGCGAGCGCCTCGAGCACGGCGATGCCGTCGGCGTCTTCCAGCGTGAGGTCGATGGGAATGTCGCCATCGACGCCGGGAGAGATCTCACCATCGTGCACCCGCCGCTCGAACACCAGCAGGTTGATGCCGAGCGCGCGGCGGAACTTGCGGAGCACCTCGCGCAGCGGCGCGCCGTCGGAGTCGAGGGACACGCGCGCGAACATCAGGCGGCCCAGCTGCTCGCGACGGCGCGTGACATCATCGTCCGCGGGTGGCGCGTCGGCGGGCCGCGTCTCGGTGAAGCGCACCGACACGCGTACCTCGCCCGTGCGCTCGGCGTCGCGCCGCGCCTGGTGATCGGGCTTGCGATTCTTCGCCAACGGGGCGAGGGGTGGGCCTTTCTGGGCGGGCGAAGCGGGGGTCTTCGCGGGCTCGCCGGGCGCCCCGCTCGGGGCCTCGTCGGGTGCTTGGTCGGGTGCTTGGTCGGGTGCTTGGTCGGGGGCTCGGTCGGGGGCTTGGTCTGGGGAATCCGGCAACGCTGGTGCGGACTGGATAGCCGACGCGGTTTGCGACGAGAGCAGCCTCGCGGGTGCTCCGCGCCCCGCAAGTGCTCCGTGCGCCGTCGGCGCGACGAGCGCGACCACGCACGCGATGCTTTGGATTCCGCGATGGGTCCACAGGTGGCTTCGGATCATGGGCGTGCTCCGACTCGGGGGTTCGCGATGGGCCGCTGGCTTGGCGGGAGAAGGCGCGGGGGAAGCGGCGATGGATAGCCCACGATCCTGCGGAGCACGAAGTCGGGCGCGGTAACCACCAACTGTGTATCGCGGGACTGAATCGACGCCCAGCGGCCATGCACATAGACAGGCCCGACGCGCGGATCGAGGTTCCGCCATGCCGCGGTGTTGGGGTTCGACCGGATCGGTCCGCTCGCTGCCCCTGTGGGGGCTGCGTCGTGCACGCGCTCGGGCGCGGCCTCGAATGCCCGCGGCTCGCAGTGCGTGGTCACCAGTCGGATGAGATCCGCCAGCACCTCGCTGCCGTCCAGCCGGTTGTAGCTCTTGCCGTGGTCGCACGATGCGAAGTCGGGCGCGATGTGCGACAGGTCGCCGGCCTCGATGACCTCTGTGCGCCGCGCCTCGTCGCGCGCCAGATGCGACTTCAACCCGAACTCCACCACCGATCCGTTCAACTGCCAGCTTGCATCCGGACCCGCGAGGGCCACGAGTGCATCGAGCACCGTGTACCCGTCGACATCCGACAACACGAGTTCGATCAGCGCGTCTCCATCGAGACCGCGGACGAGGTTGCCGCCCGCAGAGCGTTCCTCGAAGAACATGAGGTTGATACCGAGCGCCTTGCGAAGCGCACGCAGCACATCGCGGAGCGGCACCTCCTCGGCCTCGATCGTCAGGCGCGCGAAGGCGAGGCGTCCGAGCTGCTCACGCCGCCGCGTCGCGTCATCCGAGGGAGCGGGCGCATCCGCGGCTCTGGTGGAGGTCCACTCGACGCGGACGCTGGCGCTCGCGGTGGTCGCTGCGGCCGCGTTTGGGCTTGCGGACGTGTCGGCCTGCACCGTCGGTGGCGAGGCAAATGCCAGCCCGCCCATCGTCCCGCCGAACAGCCCGCCAACCAGCCCACCCATCAGAATGAAGGCCCCGCCTGGTCCGCGCATGGTGTGATCCTCTCGGGTTCGTCCACGGAACCGATTTCGTCACGGACAAGTCATGTCTGAGGCAGGGCGGATCGGTACAGCGCGCACAACCCCGCGTGCCACCGGCACCGTTCGTTACTTGCCGATGGGCGCGCCGCCGCCACCACCACCGCCACCAGCGGTGTTGCCGTCGCCACCACCGCCAACCGCACCCTTGACGGTCGTGGTGCCGAAGCCGAGGTTCTGCACGATCGAGAACTCGCCCGTGAAGGTGACGTAGCGCTTGGTTCCCGCGGCCGACGCGCGCGGGCGAACCGGCGCGAACGGGTAGCCGTCGATCTGGCGATGGATGAAGTCAGGAGCGCGGATGATCAGCACGCCCTGGTAGTAGCGCATCGTGGCCCAGTCGCCGCCCGCGTCCTTCCAGGCGTCGGGCTCGCACTGCTCCATGATGATGTCCATCAGCTGGTCGGCCTTCTCTTCTTCGCTGGGGCGCTCGGGGTCCTCGCCGGGGTCGCCGATCAGGCCGCCGCCTCCGCCGCCGGAGCCACCGCCGCCCATGCCGCCGCCACCACCACCGCCACCGCCGAAGCCGCCACCACCACCGCCAAAGCCGCCGCCACCGCCGCCCATGCCGCCGCCGCCACCGCCGCCCGACTGACCACCCTGCTGCAGGGCGGAACCCAGGTTGAAGTCGGGAGCGTTGTCGAACATCGGCGGTTCGAACAGGAGGTCGCGGATCGGATACATGCGCAGTTCGCGCGCCGCAGGTGCCGCCAGGCGGTCCTTGGTGCCGGCCTCGATGAAGCCCTCGCGGATCTGCCAGGTGCAGGGCGAATCGGTGCCGCAGATCTCAAGCAGACGCTCCACCGCACTCACGGCAGGCATCTTCTCGAGGTTGAGCGTGATCTCGAGTTCGGGGTCGATGCCCTCCGAGCCACCCTCGCCTGCGAAGCGCACGATGAACGGCACGCCGAGCTGCTTTCCGATGAACTCGAACGCCGTCTTGGCGGGCGTGTTCTCGAAGTTGGCCGTGATGTCGGTGTAGAGGAGCGCGCCGAGCAGACGCCCGCGGCTCATATCGTTCTTGGCCGCCTCCTGACGCTGTTCCGCGACGGCGCGGACGCGCTCGGACAGCCCCTGGCCACTCGCCGATGCGGCAACGGCGGAGGCGACGACCAGTGAGCTGACGAGGAGAAGCGAGGTCCGCGGCATGAGGAGTCTCCAGTGGGGGTGCGTGGCACCAGCCCGTGACGATCGAATATACGGCGCGATTTGCTTCGGATTTGCGCGTCTGCCGCGATTTCCGTGATTTCGGACCTTCTTCCGCCGGAGGTCCCCACGGACAGGCAGGCGTGATCGAGGTCTCCGTCGCGGCTGGCGGAGGTCATTTCCGCCAGCGGGGCAAGTGGACCGCTATCTCGCAGGGAGCGCGGCCGCCGCGCGCGACTCGAGCGCTCCGAGCACCGTCAGAAGGCCGAGCGCCGTCGCTTCAGGCGGGCAATCATCCGTGGCGAGCGATCCCCGCACGAGTCCGCGAATCTGGTCCGGTCGCCGAAAACCATCCACCCAGGGATCGGTCGCGGTGAGCTGGTGCACAAAGCGCACGAAGCCGTCCAGCATCCGCGAAAGCCCCTCTGGCGCGTCGGGGCAACCGTCGGGGAAGGTGAGCGCGATGGCCGCCGCATGCAGCAGGCAGTCCGCCTCCACCCGAAACCTCGGCCCGGACGGGGGTACCAGTCCGCCCAGCAAGTCATCGGGAAAGTCGCGCGTGAGCCCTGCATCGGCACCCACCTGCTGCGGCATCAGCTGCCGCGTTGTCGCGGCCGTCAGCCGCCGCAACTCACCGCGGGTTGCAACCGTCAGCCGTGCATCCGCCGCGAGCAGGGCGAGAGGCAGGGCGCTCTGAAGCACGGCTGCTGGCTTTGCCTCCAGTGCGTCCACGAGTCCGCTGGCTGCGTGCTCCGCCTGGGCCTGGACCTCCGCCGTATCGCGCATGGCGAGCGCTGCGGCCGCCGTCAGCGCCAGGCTTGACGCGCTGGACGTCGAGGCAGCGTCAACCTGCGCGGTGGCTCGGCCGAGCGCGGCCACAACGCGATCCGCCAGCGCCCGCCGCGCCTCTGCGGGCACCGACGCGATGTCCTGCCCGTTGATCTGCCGCCCCTCAAGCCGCGCGATCGCGACGGCGCACAGGGCGTCGGTGAATTCGGAGGCGGGGCCGGAGACACCGGAAAGGATCGACCGCAGCAGACCGATGCTCCCGTTCGCGGCGCCCGCGCGCACGGGATCGGGAAGCTCCGCGTGCTGCGCGGCATGTGCGAGCGCGAGTGCAGCGAGGGCCGATTGCCGCGCATCCGCGAAGGGTGGGTCGTAGGCGTCGGCGGTTGGGTTCAGCGTTCCCAGCAGTCGAACGGCGTCGCGCGCGACCGTCGGCCCTTGCGCGGTCGAGCCGGCCTCGTTCGCGGGCACGACCTGACCCGCGAGCCGCGCGGCCAGCTGGATGGCGAGCACCCGTGTGGACGTCGTGGTGACCTCGCCAGGCGTGATCGTGCGTCCGGCACGTGTCACCGGGACGGGCGGTGCATCGGGCGCTGGTTGTCGGAGCCGCACGGTCGAGAAGCGCGCCAGCGACACGCGGTCCTCGGTGGCGTACTGGGGGAGATCCTTGGCCGGAAGCCCCGCGTCGATGAGCAGCGCCGTGATGGTGCGGTCGGGCCGCTCCGCGATGTCCGCCGAGCAAAGTCGCGAGGGATAGGCGCGCACCACGGCGTCTCCGCGGCGAACCGCAAGTCCATCCTGACCCGGCACCACGCGTGCCGCAGCATCCGCGATGGTGCGGCCCAGCAGTGGGCTCGGTGAGCCGGCGAGCTCGATCTCGAGCGAGAGGCGCACGGTCACGCGGTCGCCCACCGTCTCGCGCACGCCACGGATGGTCTCATCACCCAGCGCCTTGGCCACCGCCCGTCCCATGGCGCGCCGCAGCATCAGCCCGTCGCCCTCGGCGTCCTCGCCCGTTCCCACCACGCGCCCCGAGAGGCGCAGGATCACGCACACGGCGCTGGTGCCGGGCAGTTCCGTCTGCGCGGTCTGTTCGGCCAGTGCGGGCAGGGCGTCGGCATCGAGCCACGCGCGGGCCTTCAGGAACGCGGTGAGCGCGGTCGCATCGGTGGGGCGGTCCGCCACCGTGGCCTGCGTGGCCGTTGCAGGGAAGTGCGGAACCGTTGCAGCCATGCAACGCCCTCCGCCTCCATCCTGCAACACACCGCAGAGACCCAACAGGGCCGCGGCGCGGAGCGCGGCAAAACGCCGTGCGCGGCCGCATGGCACGCAGGTTGCCAATGTCCTTCCGTCCACGGCGAGCACGCCGCGAACGGACAACAACTGAAGAACGGAACTTGCCATGTTGCTGACCACCATCCTCGCACCCGTCGACAACCGCCGCAAGATCGTTCTGCTGGCCGTCCTTGCCTTCATCGCCCTCTGCTGAGCTGACCACTCGCAGGAGCGAACGACAGAGTGTGAGTGTAGGACTTGAAGACATGAAGCCCCTGACCAGGGCGACATCCGACCAAATCGGCCGCGGCCCTCGCCGCGGCCGATTTCCATTCCACGGTGGCCCTCCGCGGTGCGCGGCCCCAAATGAAACGGGCCGCGGCGGTTGCCGCGGCCCGTGGTGAAGGTGTGCACTGCAGCCTGGCCCAGCCAGGCGCGGGCGATCAGAACTCGAAGCGGTCCGAGCCCATCGCGCCGTGGCTGTCGAGACCACCACGCGCCGGCTTGCCGCCGCCGCGCTGCGGACGATCGAACTCCTCGGCCGGACGGTCGCCGGTCGCGGTCCACTGGGCGCGCTTGAGCGAGAGGCCGATCTTGCGGTCGTCGGTGTCGACGCGGAGGATCTTGACTTCGACCTCCTGGCCGACCTTGACCACGTCCTGCGGGTTCTCGACCTTGGAGTCGCTGAGCTCGCTGATGTGGAGCAGACCCTCGAGGCCTTCCTCGAGCTCCACGAAGACACCGAAGTTGGTGATCTTCGTGATCGTGCCCTTGACGATCATGCCCGGGCGGTAGGCCGACGGGATCGCCTCGACCCACGGATCCTCGGTGAGCTGCTTCACGCCGAGTCCGACGCGCTGCTTCTCCTGGTCGACGTCGATCACGACGCACTTCACGACATCGCCCTTCTTGTAGAGCTCGTTCGGGTGCGCGACCTTCTTCGTCCAGCTGATGTCGCTGACGTGGAGGAGGCCGTCGATGCCCGGCTCGATCTCGATGAAGGCGCCGTAGTTCGCGAGGTTGCGGACCTTGCCCTCGATGATGGTGCCGGTCGGGTACTTCTCCGCGACGAGCTCCCACGGGTTGACCTCGGTCTGCTTGACGCCGAGCGAGATCTCGAGCTTCTCCTTGTTGATGTCGAGCACGACGACGTCGATCTCCTGGCCGACCGCCACGAGCTCGCTCGGGTGGTTGACGCGGCGGGTCCACGACATCTCGCTGATGTGCACGAGGCCCTCGATGCCCTCCTCGAGCCGCACGAACGCGCCGTACGACATGAGGTTGACGACGGTGCCCTTGGCGCGGCAGCCGACCGGGTACTTGGCCTCGATCTGCTCCCAGGGCGAGGTCTCCTTCTGCTTCAGGCCGAGGGCGATCTTCTCGCGCTCGCGGTCGATGTTGAGGATCTTGACCTCGATCTCGTCGCCGATGCGCACGATCTCGCTCGGGTGGTTGACGCGGCCCCACGACATGTCGGTGATGTGGAGCAGGCCGTCGATGCCGCCGAGGTCGACGAACGCGCCGAAGTCGGCCACGTTCGTGATGGTGCCGCGCACGAGGTCGCCCTCGCGCACGTTCTCGAGCAGGCGCTTCTTGGCGGCGTCGCGCTCATCCTCGATGAGCTTGCGGCGCGAGATGACGATGTTGCGGCGCTCCTCGTCGATCTTGAGGATCATCGCGCGCATGGGCTTGCCCACGAACTCGCCGATGTCGCCGGGGCGGCGGACATCGACCTGCGACGCGGGCAGGAAGACCGGCACGCCGATGTCGACGAGCAGGCCGCCCTTGATCTTGCGCACGCACTTGCCCTCGATGACGTCGCCTTCCTTGCGGGTCTGGAGGATGGTCTCCCAGCCGCGGATGCGGTCGGCCTTGCGCTTCGAGAGGCGCACGCCGCCGGTCTCGTCCTCGAGGCTCTCGAGGAGGACCTCGACGACATCGCCCACGGCGACATCGGTGTCCTCGAACTCGTTGCGGTCGATGAGGCCTTCGCTCTTCAGGCCGACTTCGACGACGACATGGTCGCCGGAGAAGCCGACGACATGACCCTTGAGGATGCTGCCCGGCGCGTACGCGCTCACTTCCTTGGAGATGAGCGTGTCCATGTCGCCGCCGGCGACCTTGTCGCCGTAGGCCTCGCGGAGCATGCGCTCCACTTCGCCGTCCTGGAGCTTGAGATCCTCGATCAGGTTGTAGTCGACCATAGTGTGGTTGTGTTTCCTGCGCGAGGGCACCGAGCCGCCGCGCGCCGCGTTGTGTGCACCGGGTCGGACGACCGTCCGAGCTTGGATCCGGGGAGCCCGACGTGGCGACGGGCGAATCGCCGACGATACCACGACCCGCGTCCCTCCGCGCAGCGGGATGGTTCCCTCGGCAGTTATCCGCCCCGCGCTCCGGCGGTCGCGCGCGGCGTGGTTTCCGCGATCGGTTCCCGCGATCGGACTCCGCGATCGGACTCCGCGGTCAGGCGATCGCGGGCTCCGCCTCGTCGCGCGGGGCGATGTCGCGGCGCATCGACATGAAGCCGAGCACGCCCACCATGTTGATCACGGTGCACACCACGAGCACCAGCGGCGCGTGTCCGCGCGGGGCGAGCCACTGGTGCAGTCCCCATGCCGCGAGCGGCGCCAGCACGCCGCGGATCCCGTTGAGCGTCACGTGGACGGCCATGTACTCCGCGTCGCGCTCGGCGGGCGCGAAGTCCTGGTGCCCGAGGTTCCACGCCAGCGTTCCGCCCGCGTAGCCGACCCCGAGCAGCACCGCGCCGAGGTACACGCACGCCACCGAGTCGAGGTACGCCGCCGCGGTGATGGCGGCGCTCGCCGAGACGAACGCCCAGCCGTGGATCGCGCGGAAGCGCACGATGTGCATCCGGTCCATCAGCCGCGCCCACACCGGGATCGCGAACGGCATGATCAGCAGCGGCACGATGGTGTTGATCATGATGCCGGCGGTGTAGCCCATCCGCAGCTGGTCGGCCACGACGAAGGTCATCGGCGCGCCGAGCATCAGGTTGCCGAAGCCGAACACGCTCATCCACCACATGAAGCGGGCGTAGAGCCGGTCCTCGCGCAGCAGCGTCACCATCGCCATCGGGTTGAAGCCGGCGTCCTTCTTCCGGCCGTCGAGTTCGGCCCGCTGCAGCTGCCGTGCGCGCCGCAGGCGCACCTTGCGGTAGATCTGGTTGCCGAACAGCCCGAACAGCGCGAGCAGGGGGAAGAGGTAGTGGTAGTTGTCGGGGTCCGAGTCCATCGCCTTGCCGACGACGAACCCCGCCGCCGCCAGGAACAGGCTCTGCACCGTCGCCAGCTTGCCCGCGATGCTGGCCCGGCTCGCCGTCGGGTAGTTGTTGCGCCACACCGCGGCGCGCACCGTGATCACGCCCGTCCACGCGATGCGCGCCAGACCGAGCGCGACGCACACCGCGAGCAGGCCGGCCCCGTTGCGGGGAAACAGCGCGATGGCCGCGACCAGCAGGCATGCCGCGATCTGCAGCCACGAGATGAACGGCACCTTCGGCCGCCCCTTCGCCAGCGCCGCCCACACGAAGCTGGTGAAGTTCGCCACGTTGGGCGCGGCCAGCGCCCACGCCGTCGCGAGGTCGAGCCAGAACGGATCGACCCCCGGCTGCCCCTCGAAGGCCTTCTTGACCACGATCGCGATGGTGCCGCCCTCGATCGCGCCGAGCATGAGCGGCAGGAACGCCCAGCTCACCAGCTCGCGGCCGTAGGTCCGCCGGAGCAGGGGAGGCAGTTCGTTCGGATGGAAGCTCCTCGCGAAGCCACCGACCAGCCGCACGGGAAGAAGGAGGGGCGCCAACTCACGCATCGAGAACCAGACCTATCGGCAGAAGCGCCGATGGTAGGCCTCCGTTTCGCCGCCACGGGCCACTGCGATGCAGCCCGCGTCATCTTGTCGAAGGCGGGCGGGGATGCCGGAGCCGCGTGCAGCGGCTCCGGCGACGGTCGCACGCGCCCAGTGACGACAGCAGGCGCGGCCAATGGCCGCGCCCGCGTCATCTTGTCGAAAGCGTGCGGGGATGCTGGAGCCGCGTGCAGCGGCTCCGGCGACAGTCGCACGCGCTCAAATCACGGATTGCCGTTGGTCTGCATGATCGGGTACGGGCTCAGCGAGCTCGGCTTGTCGGTCAGCCACACGCGGCCGAGGTCCGACCAGGCGCCGCGGAGGTCCTGGTCCTTGTTCACGACCCAGTCCATGCGGGCCTCGTCGTGCGTCTGGGCCGTGTTCTTCAGCTCAGGCGACAGGTCGGAGGACAGCGAGTCGAGATCGGTGCGGTACTTGCGGTCCGGATCCGGAGCCGAGCAGCCGGTGAGCGAAGCGAACGACGCGCAGAGCACGACCGCGGTGGCGGTGGTGGCGGCGGTCATGGAGACGGTCGAGAGAGCAGTCTTGCGCGACATGTGGATCTTCCTCTTGAGAGGGGTGCATCATGGAGGAATCCGAGGGCGTTGTCAATCACTCGGAAAAGTCGGGTGTACACTCGGATCGCACGCTCCC
>CAIOCH010000123.1 GCA_903856525.1 uncultured bacterium
CTCTGCAAGCGCCTCTACCGGAAGCTCGGCATCCGCCGGGCCGCGCAGCTGCATGACTTCACGCTCGAGTAGGGGGCGTCGGGTGCATCCATGCAGCGCGTACCCCTTTTAGGGTACAGGACGACGGACTTCCTCCCGCGCACGGTCACCCGCCTTGCCGCCGGGCCGGAACCCCGTCACAGTCCGTGCACGGCGTCCCCGCGCGCCGATCCCCGGGAGCCATCCATGAACGCCGCCATCCGCAGCATCCAGATCACAGCCGTCGGAGCCCTCCTCGCCGCCGGCACCGCACACGCCGACTGGTCGAACCTGAGCGGAAACGCCCAGTCGAACGGCCTCTCTGCCGTCGTCGGGCCGTGGGCGGCGGACGAGACATGGTCGCGAAGCGACATGTCCTGCCTCATCTCATGGGTGCCCATCACCAGCGGCAACCGCGTGTTCATGGTGCGGCAGACCTACGCGCAGGCGCCATACAACCCGCCGCCGGGCGAGGCGCGCGTGCACTGCCTCGACCTGCAGACCGGCGCGACGCTCTGGACCTTCGACTGCCCGTTCGAGCCCGGCGACTGGACGACGGTCGTCTATGGCGCGCGCGATGGACGCGTGCTCGTCGGGCGCGGCGGCAACGGCTCGAGTGCGTCGGCGCGCGTCCACTGCCTCGATGCGGCCACGGGGTCGCTGCTCTGGGTCTCCGCCGACGAAGTGAGCACCGGGTCCTACGACGGCGTGGTCTTCATGGACAACGGCGACCCGATCTTCGCAAGCAACACGACGATGCGCCGGCTCGACGCGCAGACGGGCGCGACGGTCTGGAACGTCACGCGCACCTGCAGCGTGAGCGGCAACTGCGGACCGGCGCGCGATGGCGACTCGATCTACCTCGATGAAACCGCGCCCGGGGGTCAGAAGATCTCGCGGTTCAACGCCACCACGGGGCAGCGCCTCTACAGCAGCCAGACGATGCCGGGGTTCCTCAACCAGACCTCCCCGTTCTGCGCTCCCGGCGGGCTTGTGTTCTACCTCCGCGCGAGCAACGAAGGTTCGGCGAACGACAAGTTCTACGCCTTCCGCGACACGGGGACGGCCTTCGAGCTCCTGTGGACGGCGTCTGCGTACACGGAACCGTTCGCGCGTCACGCGATCACGCCCGACGGAGGCGTGACCATGCTCTCCCGCGACGGTCGGCTGCAGATCCGCGACCAGGTGACTGGTGCGTTGCGCGCGCAGTCGGATGCGCCGGTGCTGAGTCCAAGCGGATTCACGTCCTCGATGGTGGCGGTCGATTCGCTTGGCCGCATCTTCCACAACAATTCGAACGGCGCAGGCGGCTCCACGGCCGAGATCCGGTCGTTCGACCCGTCGCTCGACCTCCGATGGAGCATTGCGATGACCGGAGTGAGCCAGGGCGGTCCTTCGCTGGCGAACGACGGCAGCCTTCTGCTCGCGGGTACTGGCGAGGTTCGCCGGTACTGGGCCGCGCCCCCGTGCATCCCCCAGGATCTCGACTGCAACGGATCGGTTGGTCCGACCGACATCGCGATCCTCCTCAGCGCGTGGGGAGCGTGCGGCAAGGGAACGTGCGTCGCCGACATCGATCGCGATGGGGTGGTTGGTCCCGCGGACATCGCGGCGCTCCTCTCCGCCTGGGGCTAAGCGAGGGGTTGAGCGACGGACGGAAATGGCTGATGCAGTCCGAACCGGCGGTCACGGGACGCACGCGTCGCGACCAGACCGATTCGGGAACCGCCGGCGGTTGCGCGGCAGCTTCGCTCCGCGGACGTTCACGATGTACCGTGATGGCTTGCCTGTCCAGTCTCGACGGACGTGGCTTGCCCGGACGTGGCTTGCCTGTCCAATCTCGACTTGGCTCGACTTGGCTTGCCTGTCCAGTCTCGACTTGGCTTGCCTGTCCAACCTCGATCTGGCCTGTCCAACCTCGGCTTGGCTTGCCTGTCCAACCTCGGTCCAACCTCGGGTCGTCCAACTTCGGGTCCGCGGTACATTGCCCGCCGGAGCCCACCCATGATCGAACGACTTCTCGAGCCCGTCACCGCAGCGCAAGTCCTCGTCACCGCAATGCTTGCCATCTGCTTCCTGCAGTCGGGCATCGACAAGGTCGTCGACTTCAAGGGCAACCTCGCTTGGCTCACCGGCCACTTCTCGAAGACCCCCTTTCGCGGGCAGGTCGCGCCGATGCTGGCGGTGATCACCGTCCTCGAGTGCGCAGCGGGCGCCCTCTGCGCCGTCGGCGTCGTCCAGCTCGCGCTTGGCAACGGCACCAAGGCCGCGCTGTACGGCGCGGAACTCTCCGCGCTGAACATCGTCATGCTCTTCTTCGGTCAGCGCATCGCCAAGGACTACGCGGGCGCGGCAACGCTGGTCTCGTACTTCATCCTCTGCGTTGGCGCCATCGTGCTGCTCGCGCGGCCGTGACGCATGCGGGTCCCCGGTGGGCGCGTGGAGCGCTGCTTCGCGAGGCACGCTGATCCGCACGGACCGGCGAGTCTCGCACGCGCCCCTCACTTCCGCACGGCGAGCCGCCAGCCGATGATCGACATCGGGATGTAGGCCACCGTCAGGTCGAGGATGTCGAACCAGAGCGGCGCGTTGGGGATCATGCGGATCGCCTCGAGACCGC
>CAIOCH010000124.1 GCA_903856525.1 uncultured bacterium
CCGCGCGCACCGCTGCGTCGAAGCCGACGCGTGCAGGGTCGTCCTTTGGCAGTCGCCAGAGGGCGTTGAGCGCTGCGTAGGCCGATGCGTCCTGCGCGGCGAGGTCGAGCGCGCGCGCCCGGCCCTCCTCGAAGCGCGCGTGCGCCTCGCGGTGGGCCGCATCGTGCGCGGCGAACTTCGGCTTGCCGATGGCGTATCCGACCACCATGGAGCCAAGCGCGTTCGCCTGCGCGAGCGTGATGCCCGCCACGGCACCGCCGCCCGGAACGGGCACGGCAGCCGCGAGCCGATCGAGGTACTCGCCAACGCCCATCGCATGGAGATCCAGGGTCCCTGCGCTCACGAGCGGACCTCCGCGCCCAGCTTGCCGCGCAGCGCGTCGATCGCGCGCGCGACCGATGCGTCGGCCTCGTCGCTGGTCATGGTGCCGTCTGCCTTGCGGAACACCAGCCGCAGCGACACGCTCTTGCGGCCCTCGCCGATCTGCTTGCCGCGGAAGGTGGTGATGAACGACACCGACTCGAGGTGCGGCAGGCTGAGCGCGTCGATCGTGCGCTCGATGTCGCCATACGCGATCTGCTCGCCCACGATCGCCGAGATGTCGCGGTCGGCGGCGGGGAAGGCGGGCAATTCGCGCGCGGCGTTCTCCGGTGGATAGTTCGCGAGCAGGCCGCGCAACTCGAGCTCCGCCGCCGCCATGGGCTTCTCGAGGCCATGTGCCTTCAGGATCCGCGCATCCACCACGCCCACTGCGCCGATGTCGCGGCCGTCGACGATGACGCGTGCGCCCGTCGAGAGCCATGCGGTCGAGGCGCTCGGTACCAGTTCGATGCGCGCCACGCGCGGCGCCACCATCATCAGCACGCGCTCGACCACGCCGCGCATGAGGCGGTACGCGCCCTGCGCGTCGCGCGCCTCCGCGGGCGTATCGCATGCGAGCGCAAGCGTGGGGCGCTCGACGTGGGTGCCGCCCGCGAAGTGGAACGCGCTCGCGAACTCGAACAGCCGCAGGTTGGCCGCGCCCTGGTCCTCGTTGTGGCGGCGCACGCGCAGCAGGCTCGTCACCACGCTCGGGCGGAGCGCGGGTTCGCCGCCCGCACGCTCGTCGTCGACACGCAGCAGACTCGTGCCCGCGGGCAGAAACGGCGTCGCCGCGCGCTCGGAGACGAGCGAGTGGGTGATCGTCTCCACGAAACCCATGCCCACGAGGAGGTCCTTGACATCGCGGGTGCCACGCTCGATCGGATTGCGCTGGGGAACGCGGATGGGGATCGTGTCGCTCACCGGCACGGCGTCCAGGCCATTGAGTCGGCAGATTTCCTCGATGAGGTCGATCTCGCGCTCGACGTCGACGCGCCGCGCCGGAGCGGTCGTCTCGATCACCTCGCCATCACCCGATCCGGAGAGCACCGGCGCAAATCCGAGGGTGTCGAGCAGCCGCATCATGCGTGCGGTGGCGATGTCGAAGCCGAGGATCTGCCGCGCGCGCGCCGGGCGCAGCGCGATGCGACGCGGCGCGGGAAGCGGGGCGCCATCGGCCACGACGCCCTCGCACAGTGTGCCTCCCGCGATCTCAAGTATGAGCGATGCCAGCCGGTCGGCTGCTGCATCGATCTCCGCCGGATGCACGATGCGCTCGAAGCGGTACGACGAGTCGCTGGCGATGCCGTGGCGCCTGCTCGCGCCTCGCACGGCCACGGCGTCGAAGGTGGCCGCCTCGAGCACGAGGTCGGTGGTGGCGTCGGTGACGCTGGCGAGCGCGCCTCCCTTGACGCCCGCGAGCGCCACGGCGCGGTCGCGGTCGGCGATCACCAGATCGGCGGGGGTGAGCCGGAGCTCGCGCGCATCGCCGCCGAGCGGAAGGAACGCCTCGCCATCGTGGGCGCGCCGCACATGGATCTCGCCGCCGGCGAGCGTGGCCAGATCGAAGACATGGGTGGGCTGGCCCAACTCGAAGAGCACGAAGTTGGTGGCGTCGACCACGTTGTTGCGGGGGATCTGCCCGATCGCCACCAGCCGCCGCTGCAGCCACTCGGGACTCGGTCCGACCTTGACACCGCGGATGACGCGCGCCGTGTAGCGGGGGCAGAGCCCGTGATCGTGGTTGCGCACGCGGATGAAGTCGCCCGCGCGTCCGCCGCCCGCGGAGGATCGCACCGCAGGCAGGCGCAGCGACCGACCCGTCGAGGCGGCGATCTCGCGCGCCATGCCCACGTGGCAGAGGCAGTCGCCGCGGTTGGAGGTCGTCTCGATCTCCTGCCACGGCTCGCCGTTGTCGGCCGTGTCGGCGCCATCGAGGGGCAGTCCGGCTGCCGTCAGTACCGCAGCCTGCTCGGCGGCATCGGCGGGGCGATCGAGGTAGTCGTTGATCCAAAGCACGCTCGTGCGCATAGGCGGAGAGAGTAGCGCGTAAACGCTGATTGGTTCGGGTACCTTCCCGCCCATGCACCGCCCCAACCCAGCCGTTCCGGCGCCGTCCGCGTGGTGTGAGCTGCCGCGCTGCATGCTCCTGTGCCTGCTTCTCGGGAGTTCCGTGGGATGCGCGACGCTGTCGTCGGATGGACCGCCGCCAGCATCCGACCCTGCGGGCACGGTGCCCCCGGATCTCGCCATCGAAGTCCGTGTGATTCCCGGTGCGGCGCTCGCCCCGCGCGTGAAGGTCGAGGAGCGTCCCGGGCGCTTCGTGCTCCTGGCCGATGGCTCGCTGCATGGCGAGACCGATCGGCTTCCGCCCGAGGGAACGCGGCCCGCGCGCGTGCGGCGGCTGGACCGCGAGCAGATGGCGGAGCTGTGGTCGGCGCTCACCGCGGCGGGCTTCAGCGACCCGGCGCGCGCCGACACCCGGGGGAATGTCCGGCTGCGAACGCCCGCCGCCGGCGAGGTCATGGCCACGCTCGAGGTGCACGCGTTTGGCGAGCGCTTTGCGTTTGCGCAGAGCTACGGCGTCGACGACGAGCGTGCGCTCGCACTGCGCCGCATCGTGCGCGCGGTGGCGTCGCTCGCGTGGGCGGCCGACGAGCCCCTCGCGGAGAGCGCCGAGCTTCCCACGCGCTATGACGCGGGACCCGATCCCTACGCGCGTTTCGCGCCCGCTGCGGGAGCAGGCAAGTGATGCAGCCGCTGCGCATGGCGTGCGTGGCGATGCGGATGTTGGTGATGGTCGCCTGCGTTGCCTCGGCGTGCTTGCTGCCCGGCGCGTGTGCGTCGACCCCCGCGCTGATCGATCGCACCGATGGCATCGCACTCGACATGCTCTGGGTGAGCGCAGACAACACGCGTGCGAGCTACTTCGCGGTTGGAACCGACGGATCGTTCGCCAGCGCGGGCGGTGTGAACGCCCGCGCGCGCACGCCCACCTTCCGCACCTCGCTCGAGGCAGCGGATCTCCCGCGGTTCGCGAGGCTGGTGGCGGACACCGCGTACGCGACCCGGTCGTCGCGCTCGGGTGACTCCGGGGACCTGCACGAGGTCACTGTCGTCGAGCGGGGCCGCTCATCGCGCTTCGAGGTGCGTGGCGCCGATCCGGCACTCGACGCGCTCGTCGGCTTCTGCCGCGAGGTCTCCATGCGGCAGTTCCGCGATGTGATCGACGCCCAGCCGCAGGCGGGCGAACTCCGCCGGTAGCGCCGCTGCTTGCAAAACCATCGCGGAAGTCGAAAGATCCGTCGTGTCGCGGAGCTTTTCCTGTTGCGCCTCGCATGGATGCGAAACGCGCGCGGAACGCAGGGATGCGGTCCGACAGGCTCAGCAAGTTGGGCTTTCTCCGCCGCATGACCTGCGGTGGGACAGATGGCTCGGGTCGGATGGAAACGGACACGCGACGCAACGGACTGCGCCGCGAGGCGGAGTCGTGCCCCCACGGACGACGGGCATGGCGATCGCACGCAGGGTCCGACGCGTTCGAACGGGTGTTCGACGAGAGCCTTCGGCCGGCCAGCCGAAGGCTCTCGTCGGAGACCACTGCCGGCTTGCCGGTGTCCCCGTTCGCCGCGAACTCGTTGTTTGGAAACTCTCCGAGTGCCCGCGCGCTGCCTCTGCGCGGGCGCTTTTCTTTGCATGCAGAGGATTTCCGTCGGAAGCGCGAAAGGTCGGCGGGTCGCGGGAGATTGCCTTGAAGCGCCAACGCGCTGGATGCAGGGTGCGTCCGAGAATCGTCGGTACTGCGGGTTGTGGGCGGACCGGACCGCGTCTGGCTTTACCAGACCGTCCCGAAGGACTCGGGACAGGCACACAGGAGTGGACCGATGATGGCAGCGCGCGTGGACAGGTCGCGACAGCGATCCGCGCAGGCGAGCGCGGCGCACGCCGATGAGCTCGCTCCGCGGTTTTTGCGCGGTGCGTTGGAGATCTCCATCGAACCGCCGGGGCAGACCTTGGCAACGGGAGACCGCGACCTAGCATGGCAGCCCTTGGCTGAGCACGGAACCGCTCCCATGGCCCCAGCGCAGGACTCGGCGACAGGGCCCCGAATCCACGACCACGCGACGACTCGGTCTGAGCGCGATGTGGATGGTGTGGACGTCGACGGTGCACCCGTGGACGGTGCCGCCGCCCTCCAAGGCGTGCGCGCCCGCATCGTCGGCGATCTCTACGCATCCTCCTACCACCGGGTGTTCGCGTTCGCGCGTCGGCTCGTCTGCGACGAGGAGGCCGAGGAGATCGCGCACGAGGCGTTCGTTCGCCTCCTGCGTGTGCGGAATCTCGAAAGGATGACCGTGAGTGTCGCTTATCTCCTTCGGATCGCGGAGAACCTGGTCCGGCGACGGCACGGACGGGCACAGCGGTACCGGGAGGTCCTCGAGCGTTCAGGTCGGATGGGACCCGAGATCGAGGTCATTGGCGAGCGCTCAGTTGGTGCGGGCACTCGCGGCGTGTGCACGGAATCCGCATGGTCGGATCCCGAGCGCCTGCAGTCGGTGCTGTGTCGCCTGACGCCGTCGGAGCAGTCCGCGGTTCGGCTGATCGTTTGCGAAGGCCTGGACTACCAAGCGGCGGCCCGTTCTCTCGGCGTTCCAGTCTCCACCATCAACAATTGGAAGCACCGTGCACTGGCAAAGCTCAAGCAGATCATCGAAAGCGACGGCACCCTCGAAGATATCCGCGAGGAAGCCGTCGGATCCCGCAGCGGAGTCGGACCTCATCGCGCCGGACGCGTGCTCGAGGCCTGCTGAAACAGTCGTGGCGGGAGCACGGGGGTCGGACGTGACTCCCGTTCCGGCGATGACTGATCTCATGCGGACCGGAGTGCTCGAGGAAGCGCTCGTCAGCAAGCGCGCTGTGCGCGACCGGCTCATCCAAGCGCTGCGTTGCGAGTGCCGTGGATCGCTCGACGCCTCACCTCCTCAGACGCCCATCGCTGGCGCCACCACCACGCAGGAACCTCTGGGTGCGTACCTGGTCGACGCCCTCCGTACGGGCGGTGCAACGGAGGGAAGCGATGGCACCGCTGACCGGGAATCGGCCATGCGGTGCGAAAGCCCCCTCGCACGCTGAACCGGGCCTTCGCGCCTTTGGCCACAGGCCCGCACCCGCGATCACCCCGCAAGACTCGACTCGGCACGCCCCGTGCACGCGGGGCGTGCTTGTTTTTGCGCTCCCGCCTGCACGCCCGCCGCTCTACCATCGGCGCCATGTCCCCGGCAGACTCGTCTTCCGTCATGCAGCCAGGATCCAGCCCCGCCGATCCGATCGTGGGTATCGACCTCGGCACGACGAACTCGCTCGTGGCGTACTGCGAACCGTCCGGTCCACGCGTGCTCGGCGAGGGGAGCGGCGGTGCGATGGTTCCCTCGGTGGTCCGCTATCACACCAGTGGATCGGTCACCGTGGGTGCCAAGGCGCGCGAGGACCGCAACGCATTTCCAGCCGAGACCGTCTCGAGCGCCAAGCGGCTCATGGGCCGCTCGGCGCGGGAGTGCGCCGAATTCGCGCGCGGCTTCTCGGTGCCGCTGGTCGAGGGGCCGCGTGGCCTCGCCGCACTCGCCGTGGCGGGGCGTACGAGGACTCCGCAGGAGGTCGCCGCCGACATTCTCCGCGAACTCCGCGCGATCGCCGAGGCCGATCTCGGTGTGCCCGTCCGCCGCGCCGTGATCACAGTGCCCGCCTACTTCGACGACGCCCAGCGTCAGGCCACGCGCGACGCCGCGCGACTCGCGGGCCTCGAGGCGGTCCGGATCGTCAACGAGCCCACCGCGGCGGCACTCGCCTATGGCATCGGGCAGTCGCGGCGCAGCGAGCGCATCGCGGTCTACGACCTTGGAGGCGGCACCTTCGATGTCACGGTCCTCGACATCGTTCCCGGTCACGAGGCGGGCACGGGCGCGGACTGCTTCCAGGTTCTTTCGACCGCCGGTGACACGGCGCTCGGTGGCGACGATGTCGACCGCGCGATCGTCGACCGCTGGATCGCGCAGGGTGCGCCCGTGCGCGCCGAGCACGACCGCGCGGCGCTGGTGCATGCAGCCGAACGCGCCAAGGTGGCGCTCTTCGCGCAGGAGCGGGTGACGGTGGAGTGCACGCTCTCGGTTGGGGTGCACCCGTGCACGCTCGATCGCGCGGAACTCGACGAGGTCTGCCGGCCGCTCGTGGCGCGCACCCTCGACGCCTGCGCCCGCGCACTCCGCGACGCGCAGTGCACGGCCCGCGAGATCGATCGTGTGGTGCTGGTGGGCGGTTCCACGCGGCTGGCCGCCGTGCGCGAGGCGGTCGCCCGTTTCTTCGGGCAGCAGCCGTACACGGCCCTCGATCCCGATCGCGTGGTGGCGCTGGGCGCAGCGGTGCAGGCGGCGATCGTCGGCGGTGGACGGCGCGATCTCCTGCTGCTCGATGTGATCCCGCTCTCGCTCGGCATCGAGACGGTCGGCGGCACGATTGCGAAGCTCGTCATGCGCAACAGCCCGATCCCAACGCG
This sequence comes from uncultured bacterium, assembly GCA_903856525.1. Lineage (GTDB taxonomy): Bacteria > Planctomycetota > Phycisphaerae > Phycisphaerales > SM1A02 > QWPT01. The sequence goes on from CAIOCH010000124.1 coordinate 6,911, forward strand.
CGCGCACGAGCGATTCTCCACCTCCAAGGACGGACAAACGAGCGTGCGCATCCATGTGCTGCAGGGCGAGCGCGAGCTCGCGGAGCACTGCAGGTCGCTCGGCACCTTCGACCTGCGCGGCATCCCGCCCATGCCTGCGGGCATTCCCCAGATCGAGGTGCTCTTCACCGTCGACCAGAACGGCGTGCTCGTGGTCACCGCGGTCGAGAAGCGCAGCGGCACCGAGGCCTCCATCCAGGTGGTTCCGAGCTACGGCCTCACGCTCGAGGAGGTCGAGCGCATCGAGCGCGAGAGCCTCGAGCACGCGCGCGCCGACATGACGGTGCACCGCGTGATCGACCTCCGCGTCCACTCCGAGCTCGACCTCAAGTGGATCGGAGAGGCGCTCGTGCGCGTGCGCGGCAAGCTCGAGGCTGGGTACATCGCCGAACTCGAGGCCGCCATGGCCGCGGTGCGGGCGCGGTGCGAGGCCGCGGCCCGCGACCCGAGGGCGGTCGAGCCCGATGGCTTCCATGCCGCCAAGCAGGCGCTCGACAGGCTGTCGATGCGGGTCCACGAGACGTCGATCGCGGAGACGCTGCGCGGTTGACGCGGGGTTGGGGAGGCCCGTCGCGCGTGGTAGGATCCACGCGGCCACAGGCCGCTCTCCATGGAACCTGCCGGCAACCAACCGTTCGATCCCGAGCGCACGACCACAGCACTGCTGGTCGGGTTGTCTGATCCCCGCAACGCAGCGGCGTGGGAGGCGTTCGACCGCCGCTACCGGCCCATCCTCACGGGCTTCGTGCGCAACTGCGGAGTGCGCGATGTCGACGCTGCGGAGATCGCGCAGGAGACGATCGTCCGCTTCGTGGAGGAGTACCGCGAGGGCAGGTACGACCGATCGCGCGGGCGGCTCGGCGCGTGGCTGGTCACCATCGCGCGCTACCGCGTGCTCGACCTTCGGCGCCGCGGTGGCACGGCGCGCATCGAGCGAGGGGAGAGCGCCATGATCGACCTCGACGACGAGCGGTCGGTGGGCGCCGCCTACGAGGCGGAGCGTCGGCAGACGCTGCTGCGCGAGGCGCTCGACGAGCTGCGCACCCGGTCGCGGACGGACCCGAGGACGGTGCAGGCGTTCGAGATGCTCGTCTACCACGGACTCACACCCCAGGTCGTCGCGGAGCAGATGGGCATGTCCACCCACGACGTCTACCTGGCCAAGAGCCGCGTTGCCGCCAGGCTGCGCGAGATCGTGCAGCGCCTGGAGGCCGAGTACGAGGAGGCGCCGGGCGAGTGGGATGCTGCCGGAGTGCGTCCGTCGGACGGGCTTCGCGGATGAGCGGCGGAGAGCCGTCGCAGGCCGGCGTCGGTTGCGGCGCCTACAGCCGCGATGAACTCGAACTCGCGGCGGTGGCGCGCGTCGATGCCGACGCGCCTGTGACGGATGGACTGCCCGCCCATCTCGGGATCTGTCCGCCATGCCGTGCCCTGGTCGATCGGCTCGCGGCGGACAATGCGTTCCTGGGCGAGCTGGCCAAGGTGAGTGCGCTTCCGCGCCCTGTCTCAGTGGCGGATGGGCTCGACGATCCTGCCTCGCCGATTCCGGGATACAGACTGGGAGAGGAGCTCCACCGCGGCGCACAGGGCGTGGTCTACCGCGCCGAACAGCTGGCCACGCGCCGCACCTGCGCGGTCAAGATGCTCCTGGGTGGCCGCTTCGCGGGCGACCGTGAACGGGTGCGCTTCGAGCGCGAGGTCGAGCTGGTGGCCCGCCTGCGCCATCCCTCGATCGTCACCCTGTACGAGAGCGGCATCTCGCGCCGCGGCGAGCCGTGGTTTGCAATGGAGCTGGTGGACGGCACCCGGCTCGACGCATTCGTGCGGGAGCGCGACCTCGGCGCGCGGGAGATCGCTCGACTGATGCGTGCGATCGCGGAGGGCATCGCCTACGCGCATCGCCGCGGGGTGATCCACCGTGACCTCAA
>CAIOCH010000125.1 GCA_903856525.1 uncultured bacterium
GCTCGGGTTTCATCCGCGCCCGCGGCGCTCGGGTTTCATCCGCGCCCGCGGCGCTCGGGTTTCATCCGCGCCCGCGGCGCTCGGGTTTCATCCGCGCCCGCGGCGCTCGTCGGTCGCGCGCTGCAGCGCCTGGCGTTCGGGGGCGGTGAGGCTCTCGATGCCGGATCGGGCGATCTTGGCGAGGATGCGGTCGATTTCCGCCTCTCCCGCGGCCTTGGCGGCGTCGCGGAGGGTCGACTCGCGCCGGACGACGGTCTCGAGCGCGACCTCCTCCTCCATGGACGCGAGTTCCGCCGGATCCGGCTCGAAGCCGAGGAAGTCGCGCTGCTGCTCGACATGCCGCGCCGTGAGCACGCAAATGAATCCGCTGAAGATGGCGATGCCGAGCAGCATGGTGCTCTCGGCCACGAGCGCCGTGACACCCACCAGCACCGCTCCGATGATGCCTGCGCGACAGGCGGTGCGCATGGAGCGGGTGTACCCCATGCGCTTCCAGAGGACCGCCTGCAGGATGCGTCCGCCGTCGAGCGGGAACATCGGGAGCAGGTTGAAGAGCAGGAGGAACCACGCGATGGCGTTGGTGAAGAAGAGGAACATCCGGCCCCACCCCGCGAGATCCTCCCCGAAGTCGGCGGACTGGACGACTCCGCCGAGGTTTCGCGGATCTGGAATCGCGTAGCCCCACCAGTCGCCGCTCGTCAACCCGAGCAGCGGCGTGAGCAGCGCGATGAGGGCGACGTTCACCAGCGGCCCGCCGACCGCGGTCCAGAAGTGGGCGCGTGGGCGCTCGGGTGGATCGCAGCTGGCGAGTCCGCCGAGGGGCCACAGGAGGATCTCGTTCGCGGTGCCGCCGACCATGCGGCAGGCGATGCAGTGGCCGAACTCGTGCAGCAGGACCACCAGGAAGAGTCCCGCCAGCCCGAGCAGCGTGGGGCGAACCCCCACCGCTCCGTCGGAGGTGACGCTGGCGGCATGGGTGAGGAGCACGACCACGAAGACGAGGAAGAACAGGTGCACGCGCACCGAGATGCGCGCGACGCGCATGATCGGAAGCGACCACGACATGGGATCGTCGAAGACGGGGCGCGAACCGCGCCAGTCGCCGCCGAAACCCGATGGCCGAGCGCGCTCGTCGGGATCGTCCCAGGTGCTCATGCAGTGCCTCCGCCAACGCCCGAGGCGACCGCGTGGCCGCCGATGGAGCGCTTCATCGACCAGAGAAGGTAGGCGCCCAATGTCTTTCCGTCGAGAATCCCACCCGAGGCGACGGCCGAGCGAAGGGAGTCCTCGCCGAGCTCGACGACCTCGATTTCCTCCCCTGGTTCGAGCCGCTGCGGCACAGGCCGAAGTCCGGTGGCGAGGAAGACGTGCATCACCTCGTCGGTGAACCCGGGCGAGGTGAAGAAGGCGCCCAGCGGCTCGATCCTCGATGCGCTGTAGCCCGTCTCCTCCTCGAGCTCTCGACCGGCGGCGGCGGATGGATCCTCGCCCCGCTCGAGCTTGCCGGCGCAGAACTCGAGCAGCCAACGATCGACCGCCACGCGGCGGTTGCGCACGAGGACAAGCCGGCCATCGTCGCGGACGGCGATCACCGTGACCGCGCCCGGATGGCGGACGACGTCCTTGACCCTCGGGGTGTCGCCTTCCGCGGCCGCAAAGGTGAGCCGCTCCACGCGGAAGACGGGGCCCTCGTGCGTGACCACGAGGGACGCGGGAGGCGTCGAC
>CAIOCH010000126.1 GCA_903856525.1 uncultured bacterium
CCACCGCGGATCGTCGCCCGACCTGCGGAGCACCGCCCATTCCACCGCAAGGCCGCATTCGCTGCAGTTTCCGAGCGTCTCGCCACGGCGTTCCGCCTCGACCGCGATGACGCCGAGTTGGTGCCCGCAGCGCGGGCACTCGATCCGGGAGGGCTCGATCACGGATGTCGCTTCAGAGGGGTTCATGCGTTGCTGATGGCAAGTCCGACGACGATCGCGGCGAGAAGCACGGTGAGGTTGAGCGCAATCGCGACGACGCGCCCGCGGGGGAGTACGAGGTAGCGCGTGCAGAACGCGTCGAGATAGATCGCGGAGAACGCGATCGCGCCGACAGGGATCGCGAGCATCAGCGCGATCGCGAGCGACTGCAGCAGCGTGTGCATGCCCGGCAGATAGGTGGGGGCCGCCACCGCGATTCCCTGCGCGGCGGCGTGCAGTGCGAGCGCGATCGGCGCGAAGGAGCACGCGTAGACGCATCCTCGCAGGAGATGCGCGTCACGCAGCTTCGCCCGTCGCAGCAAGACAAGGAGGAGCGCGAGCAGCGCGCAGGCGACGACTGGAAGGGCAGCGACCGCGAGCACCTCGCCGAGCATGCGCTGCGCGCGCAACAGATCTGGATCCGCTACGAAGACGCCCTGACCGAAGCGCGAGAACGCCCTGGGTTGCTTGGTCACGAAGGGTCCGGTCGCGTCCGCATCCTGCGGCACCGTCTCGTACCAGAGCTTGTCGCGCATGAAGGTCAGCCGGACCGCGCTGGTCGCAGAGCGCCAGAGCACGGCTCCATCGACCGACCGGCTCGGGTTGCCTTGCGCCGTGAAGTTGAGGATGTCGTCCGCCCGCATCGGGCAGAGCGGCAGGACTGCGACGAGCGTGAGATCGGGAATATGCGAGCCGGTCGACGGCGCGGCGTTGCGCTTGAAGAGCACGACGGGCACCATCGCCGCGACCGCGAGGAGATGCAGCGAGATCGCGATTCCGACGAGGAATGCGGCGAGACCGCGTCGCGAGATCGGCGCCGAGACGCGCACCGCGCTCCAGAACCGATGCGGCGCGAACGCGCGAACGACCGTGCGCAGGTAGCGCACGACGACGCCATGCCGCCCCGCGATCGATTCGATGTGCCACGGAGCGCAGGCGGCGTCTCGCGCGAGCTCGCCCGGGCTCGAGGCAAGACCGCATTCAGGGCAGACCACGCTTCCCTCGCTGCCTGCGTGCTCGGCCTGCGAGGTCGCCGCGACCGAGTACCCGCAGCGCGGGCACTCGAACTTCGGCGACTGGGTGGATTCAGCCCGCATGCTCGACGAGGCTGCGCATGACACCGAGGCCGGTTTCCGGCGCCTCGGTCCGCTCCGGATGCCACTGGACGCCGAGATAGAAGCGGCGCTTCGGATCGACGATGCCCTCGATCACGCCGTCGTCCGAGCGGGCGATGATGTCGAAGCCTGTCGCGTCGGCGAGCGCCTGGTGGTGCCACGAGCGCACGAGGCCGGACGCGAGCGGCGAGCCCTTCGCCGCCTCGACCGGATGGACCGCGTCGTTGCGGTGGCGCTCGCCGTCGGCGATCACGTCGCCGAGATGCTGGATCAGCGTGCAGCCGCGGTGGACGCCCATCAGCTGCATGCCGAGGCAGATGCCGAGCACGGGCTTGTCGGGTCGCG
>CAIOCH010000127.1 GCA_903856525.1 uncultured bacterium
CACGTCGCCGGCGTCACGCAGACCGAGCACGGGCGCGACCCATCGTGGAACACGTTCGTGCGTGTCCCGAGCGTCGACCTCGTCTGCCACATCGCGCTCGCCCGCGGCGGCTCGGTGCGCGTGCAGCCGTCGGGCATCCTCGGGCTCGACCGCCGCGCGGTGATCGCCGATCCCACCGGCGCCGCGCTCACCATCATCTCGGGCGGCGACGACCGCCGCACCGTCGGCGCGGGCGCGATCGGCTGGGACGAACTGCGCTCGATCGATCCGATGGAGAGCGTGCGCTTCTGGTGCGCGGTGTTCAAGTGGACGGCATCGCCCATCCTCACCGCGCGCGACACGCAGGGCATGATCTTCCTGAACGGTGGCCGCCCCGTGGCGAGCGTGCAGGCCGCGACGCGCAACGAGCCCGCGAGCCGCTGGCTTCCGATCGCAACCGTCCGCCGCGATCTGCTCGACGCCGCGGTGCACAAGGCCATTCGGCTGGGCGCGCGCATCGTCGTTCCGCCGCATGCGCACCCCGTACTCGGAAAGCTCGCGATCTTCACGGACCCGGCGGGCGTCGAGATCGCGCTCGGATCGGAACCGATCACGAACATCGCCGCTGCGTGAGTTTCGCCAGGGCTTCGCGCGAAGTCGGCGTTTCCCCGCCGCGGCCCGCAGGTCCACCGCCCCGCTCAGTCGAACGCGACATCCGGCGCCACCGGCTTGCCATCGCGCTGCGCTGCACCATCCGGGCGCGAGGTCGCCACGAAGTCGTCCTCGGTGTCGAACGCGGCGTCCGGGCCGGCGCTCCACACGTAGATGGTGCGGTCACCGTCCAGTTCGATGACCTCGACGCGGAACGCCGTGCCCCAGGCATCATCGCCCGTCAGACGCGACGCACCATCGATCGGGAAGCTCGCCACACCCGTGTCGCGCTCGAGCGATTCGGCCTGCAGCATGGCCATCTCGGCTTGCGCCATCGTCCGGACGGCGGGCGTCACCATCGACACGGCCCAGAGGAGGAACGCCACCGACGCCGCGATCTGCAGCAGCGACAGGACGATGGCAGCGATGGCGAAGCCACGCGGCGCACGCCACGCCGCGATGCAGGCCACGATGAGGACGGGCACCGAGACGACCACGGGCAGGCAGAAGCCTGCGAACGAGCAGGCGAAGGCCACGATGCCCCACGTGTTTGGACCGTTCGGGTTCGGGCCGCCAACGGTCGATCCTTCCACGGGAAGCGGCGGGATGCCCAGCGGATCACGCGGCGGAACGGACGCGGTGACGGACGGGTCGGCGGACGGGTCGTTGAGCTGCATGGTGTGACCTCACTGGACGGAAGACCTGCGCATCCGCGCACACGCACGGTGAGACTGTGCGCGCCGCATGCTACGGACTTCCGAAGTCCCACCCGCCCGCGGTCCCATGTCCGCGAACGGTCGGTACGCTTTCGGCATGCCCGATTCCGAGACGGACCCGCGCGATTTCAGGCCGGCATCTCCCGCACGCGAGGATCTCGCATCCCGCAGCGCCCCCGCCAGCCGCCGCAGCTTCTTCGTGTCGCTCGCCGCATCGGGCGCGGCGGCCGCAACCGCAGGGTTGGCGACGGGGGTCGCGCGCGGCGCCGGGGCCTTCGATCCCGCGGAATCCGCGGCCGGCGCCGGCCCCACCGCGATCCCCTCGCAGGTGACCGACGCCACCATCGCCGAGGCGGAGAAACTCGCGGGCATTTCCTTCACGCCCGCCGAGCGCGCGCAGATCGCCCGCAGCGTGGGCGACCACGCCGAGCTCTTCCGCGCCCGCGCCGCCTTCGGCCCGCTCGACAACCAGCTCGCACCCGCGCAGGTGTTCCGCGTGCTGCTGCCGGGCGAGCAACCGCGCGTGCGCAGCAGCGCCGCGGTGGTGCGCGCCACCCGCAAGGGCAAGTCCGCGCCCGACGGTGACGCAGACTTCGATTTCGCCACCGTCGAGCAACTCGCCGCGTGGATGAAGGACGGCAAGGTGACCTCGCGGCGGCTGGTCGCGCGGTCGCTGGCGCGGCTCAGGAAGGCCAACGAGAAGCTCGCGAACGTCATCACCCTCATCGAGGGTCCCGCGTACCGCGAGGCCGACGAGCGCGATGCC
>CAIOCH010000128.1 GCA_903856525.1 uncultured bacterium
GGCGCGCGTGCAGGAACTCGAGGAGAAGTACGCGAAGGGCGCCGACATCGGCGACGGCCACGTGAAGCTCGAGGTCGCGGCCGCGATCAACGAGCTGCTCGAGCCGATGCGCGAGCGGCGCGCGAGGTACGAGGGTCGCGACGACCTCGTGCTCGAGATCCTCAAGGCCGGCTGCGAGCGCGCGAACAAGCTCGCCGAGGCCACGCTGGAGCGCGTCAAGCACCACGCGAACCTCGTCTCCTGGCCGCGTCGCGTCTCGTACATGTGACGCGCGCGGGGAACACCGTGGGGAACGCCGTGGGGAACATCGTGGGGAACACCGCGCGGGAACCGCGCCCCCAACGGCGCCACAATCCGCTCCGGCTGCAGAAGTCCGCCACCCTCTCGGTCTAGGGTCGTTGCATCGGTCGCACTGCGACTCCCGCAACCATCCAACGAGAGGCCAGACCCATGCATTGTTCCACGGATCGTTCCACGGATCGTTCCACGCGTCGTTCCACGCGTCGTTCCACGCGTCGCTCAACGAATCGTCTCACGCACCGCCCGCTGCGCCTCGTCGCGCTCGGCGCGCTCGCGCTCACCAGCGTGCTCCACATCCATGGCGACGCCCGCGCCGATGTGATCGTCGACCAGCCCGAGTCGCCGGAGAACGGCTTCGCGTCGCAGGAGTTCGCCGACTTCCCGGCATACACCTGCTCGGCGTTCGACGATGTCACGCTCACGCAGGGCTACGACCTGACCTCGCTCGTGGTGTTCGGACAGAACGGCGTCGCGGACGGATGGATGTACAACACCGATGTGCGCCTCCGGATCTACACCGAGCCGAGCCTGGCGGCGTCTCCGCTTGCGACGGTGTCGGGCGTCCAGGTCGCGGGCGCGTTGACCTGGGACCTGACCGGCATCACCCTCGGCCCCGGCACCTACTGGATCTCGGCGCAGGTGGTGCGTCCGTTCGAGCCGGGCGGGCAGTGGTACTGGAACGCGTCGGGCACGACCAACGGAGCGCACGCGATGTGGCACAACCCCGGTGGAGGCTTCGGTCTCGGAACCGATCCGGTCTCGACCGAGCTGCTCGGGTCTGTCCAGTGGGACATGGCGATGCGACTCGAGGGCACACCGGTTCCGGCCCCCGCGGTGCTGGCGATCCTGCTTGTGGGCGGCCTCGCGCGCCGTCACTCCCGCGAGACGAGATAGAAGCGGCCGACCTGCGCGTCGAAGCGGGTGCCCTCGCGCTCGAAGGTGAAGTGGCCTTCCATGGTGCCCCATGCGGTGAGCATGGGGCAGAAGCTCGAGTACTCGAAGCTGTCGCCGGGGCCGAGTTCGGGGTGCTGCCCCACCACGCCCGGGCCCTCGACGACGCGCTCCTCACCGTCGGCGTCGACGATGCGCCAGTGCCGTGTGGCCAGGCGCACCCTCGCGTCGCCTTCGTTGCGGATGGTCACCGCGTAGCTGAAGAGGAAGCGCTTGTCGTCGGGCGATGACTGCAGCGCCATGTACTCGGGGCGCACGGTCACGCGGATGCCGTCGGTGACGGTCTCCGATCCAAGCCTGCGGGCGCGTGCTGCGAGTGGCATCGTGCGCACAGCATAGACGGCGCGCGCACGGCCGCGGAGTCGATACGATCTTGCGCACGCATGTTGCAGTTGCCACAGAGTCCCGTCGTCGCCATCGTGGGCGCCACCGGCGCGGTCGGTCGCGAGATGATCGCGATCCTCGATGCACGCCGATTTCCCGCCGCCTCGCTGCGCCTTTTTGCGTCTCCGAGGTCGCGCGGCATGCGCATCCCCTTCCGTGGATCCGATATCGCCGTCGAGTCGCTCGACCACGGGGCGGTGGCCGAGGGCATCGACCTCGCGCTGTTCTCGGCGGGCAAGGGCATTTCCAGGGAGTGGGCGCCCAAGTTCCGCGACGCTGGTGCGCTCGTCGTCGACAATTCGAGCGCATTCCGCGCCGATCCTGCATGCCCGCTCGTCGTGCCCGAGGTCAACCCGCACACGCTCGACGCGGTGCGCGGTCCGGCGATCATCGCCAATCCCAATTGCTCCACCATCATCGCGCTGGTCGCGGTCACGCCGCTCGACCGCGCGATCGGCGTGGAGCGCATGGTCGTGTCGACCTACCAGGCGGCATCGGGTGCGGGCGCGGCCGCGATGGAGGAACTCGAGTCGCAGGCGCGGGCGTTCGCCACCGGCGCCGCCATGGACACCTCGATCTTCGGGCGGCAGTACCTCTTCAACGTCTTCAGCCACAACTCGCAGGTGGGTGACGACGGCTTCAACGAGGAGGAGCGCAAGCTGGTGACCGAGACACGCCGCATGTGGGGGCGCGAGACGGTGCGCATCTGCGCCACCTGCGTGCGCGTACCCACGCTGCGCGCGCACGCCGAGGCGATCCATCTTGAGTTCGCCCGCCGCACGAGCGAGGCGGAGCTCCGCCAGCTGCTGGCCGTCGCGCCCGGTGTGGCGATCGTGGACGACCGCGCGGGCAACCGCTTTCCCGAACCGCTCGCAGCGGCGGGAGGCGACGATGTGCTCGTCGGACGCATCCGGATGGACCCGAGCGTGCCCGATGGGCGCGGCGCGGCGCTCTTCGTGTGCGGCGACCAGATCCGCAAGGGGGCGGCGCTCAACGCGGTGCAGATCGCGGAGCGGTTCCTGCCCACCGAGGTGACATCCGCACCGCTCCCAGCCGCGCACCCCGCCGCAAGTGCCGCCGTCGGCGCGGGATAATCCAAGTCGGACGCAAAAATCCCCGAACCTTTCGGTCACGGCTGCGCATATGCCGACTTGAAGAACATGGGATCGAGGATAGGATGCCCCGCCCCGAAAGGGACCCCGCTTGGGGATTGGTGTAACGGTAGCACAAGTGATTCTGGTTCACTTTGTCCTAGTTCGAATCTAGGATCCCCAGTCCAAGCAACACACACGGCCCGCAGCGGGCCGTGTGTGTTTTTGCATCGCGTCCCTTCGCGTCGTTGCCGAGAGGGGTTCGCGATGCACGGGCAGATGATTCTCACGGAGGCACGCAGGACA
>CAIOCH010000129.1 GCA_903856525.1 uncultured bacterium
ATCCTGGACAGTCAAGCCAAGCCGAGCGTGGACAGGCAAGCCGAGCTCGCAGGCTGGTCCAGATTGGACAGGCAAGCCAGCGCCCACGGAGGACTGGACAGGCAAGCCTCCGACCTCGTGGAACCGCCAAAGCCGGCGGTGCACCCCGCCTCTGCCCATCCGCGTGAATCCGTCGTGCTGAGCCTCGACCACCGCCCGGACCCCAGACGCATCCCCAGGCGCGATCGCGTCACAAGCCTCAGCAGAAACTAGACTTGCGCCCGCACGCCGCGCAACACGAAAGCCACCCCATACCTCGGAGCTGTCGGCGCCATCGACCGTCACCGCGTTGTGGGCAGCCGTACCCCGTTGTCGAAGTCGCTCCGGCCCCAAGCCGTACTGCGAGACGCCTGAATTCACGAGCACCCGCTGCCCTGCAACCGACAGTTCGAACGAGAGCGTGTCGGCGTGGGCATGACCAGGCAGATAGTCGGGGCCAACTGGGCCAACATCCATGATCGCAGCGACGCCATGCGAGGGGACATCCACTCGAACGACTCCGGACGGCTGCAGGCCGACAACTTGGACAGGCAAGCCACGGTCCTGGACAGGCAAGCCACGATCCTGGACAGGCAAGCCACGCGTGACTTGGACAGGCAAGCCAAGCCCAACCGCATACCCCTCCAACTCCGCCCGCGTCGGAGCGACCCCCTGCGCACTGTCGTTGAAGAACGCCACCTCGCCATCGGGATGGCACACCGCCGCCAGAAACGCCCGCATCGATGCGAGCCGCTCACGCACGCGCGCCTCGTCGGCCGCATCGCACACGCGCGCGTATGACTGCATGGCGTTCAGCAGGTCCAGCATGTCCTCGACCGCCAGCGCGTGGTACATGGGCGATCGCTCGAACTGCCCGCCGTCGGCCAGGATCTGCTCGGGAATCTCCGCCCGCAGGATCCGCCACCCCCGCTCGCGCCACGCGTCGGCCTCCTCGCCCTCGAAGAACAGCCCCGCCACCACCAGCGCCTTGGCGTTCACGAACAGGTGATTCCCGAGCAGATGCCACTCCAGACGCCTGCCCAGGAACCGCACCTGCGCCGCGAGGCTGTCCAGCATCCCCTCGACCGGTTCGTTGCCAGCGCGCAGCCACTTGATCCAGTTCACGATGCGCAGCGACATCGGATACGGCTCCCACGCCGTGCCCACTGCCGGCGGGCACTCCCGCATCCACCGCGCGATGAGCGCCCGGTGCCATGCCGACCGATCCGCCGCGCCGACCGCGCACAGGTCATCGAAGTAGTGCTGGTTGTAGCGCCAGAGCTTGGCGAGCCCCTTGTCGTCCCATCCGTGCGCGTCGAGATCCCGCTCCTCGCCGAGGAAACGCAACTGCGTGGCCGACACGAGACTCTGCTCCCGCCGCGCCGGCTGCGCCCACGGCCCGACTGGCACCCGAACCCGCGGTGCAGGACGCAGGTCCGGCTTGGGCCGCGCGACGCGGAACCACACGCGGCCGTACACCTGGACCGGCTTCAGCCACCGGACCGTGTGCCACAACCGGAGTGCCTTGGCGAGAGGACCCATCGGATCACGCGAGCAGCTTCTCGAGGTGCGCGACGATGCGCTCGCTCGTTCGGCCGTCCCACAGCTCGGGAATGGCGCCCTTCTTCCACTTGCCCTCGAACAGCCGGTCGAGCGCAGGCTTGAGCGCCGCTGGGTTGGTGCCGATCAGGTCGTTGGTGCCGATCTCGACCGTCTCCGGCCGCTCGGTGTTGTCGCGCAGCGTCATGCAGGGCACGCCCATCACCGTGGTCTCCTCGGTGATTCCGCCCGAGTCGGTGATGACGGCCTTCGCGTGCCGCACGAGATAGTTGAACTCGAGGTACGGCTGCGGATCGACGAGCTTGAGGCTCGCAGGCAGCGCGCCGAACTCGCGCATGGTCTTGGCCGTGCGCGGATGCACCGGGAACACCACGGGCTCGCCCCGCGTGCCCGCGATGATCGCATCGAGCAGCTTGGTGAATGTGCTGCCCGAGTCGACGTTGGCCGGCCGGTGCATGGTCATCACGAAGTACGACTTCGGCCTGAGGCCGAGCTCATCGAAGAACGCCGGCTTGGTCAGCCTGTCCATGTTCGACAGCAGCGTGTCGATCATGGTGTTGCCCACGAAGAAGATCCGCTCGTCGCCCACGCCCGCGCCGCGCAGGTTGCGGTTCGCGTGCGCGCTGGTGGTGAAGAAGTAGTTGGTGATCGCGTCGGTCACCATGCGGTTGATCTCCTCGGGCATGGTCCAGTCGCCCGAGCGGATGCCCGCCTCGACGTGCGCGACCTTGACGCAGAGCTTCTGCGCCGCGATCGAGCAGGCCATGGTGCTGGTCACATCGCCGACCACGAGGCAGAGCGCCGGCTTGCGCTCGAGGAGCAGCTTCTCGTAGCGCGTCATGATCGTGCCCGTCTGCTCGGCCTGGGTGCCCGAGCCGACCTCGAGGTTCACATCGGGGGCGGGGATCCCCAGCTGCCGGAAGAAGTCGCCCGACATCTTCTCGTCGTAGTGCTGGCCCGTGTGCACCAGCCGGTACCGCAGCGGTCCACCCTGCGCCTCGCGCGCCTGGATGGCGCGGATGATCGGGGCGATCTTCATGAAGTTGGGCCGGGCGCCCGCGATGATGTCGACGAGGATCGTGCTCATGTCAGTGTCGCAGAAGGGTCACTTGCTGGTGCGCGCGAGATCGGCCGCGGCGATGGTGGCCTCGGCGACCTCGATGAGTTCTTCGAACGGGATCGGCGAAGCTCCGCCGGTGGCGACGGCGTTCACGAACGCCGCGGCACAGGCCTTCTGGCCCTTGTCCTGCCGCCAGAGGTTCATCTTGGAGAAGCCCGGCCAGCCGAACCCCGTCATCTTGCGGAAGTTGTCGAGCTGGATCACGCGGCCCTGCGCGAAGACCTCGAGCCGCTCCTTGGGGAACGCCTTCGAGCCGTTGGCGAAGTAGTGCACGGTGCCGATGGAACCATCGGCGAAGCCGAGGTCGATGGACACCGTGTCGTCGGCCGTCGCCTCCATGGCATGGGCGCGCACGGTGCGGATCGACTCGCCTACGAGGAAGCGCAGCAGATCGATGAAGTGGCAGCCCTCGCCCACGATGCGGCCACCGCCGGCATCGCGGTCCTGCGTCCAGTGCTCGCCGGGGATGGCGCCCGCGTTCACGGTCATGACGAACGCCTTGGGGCCCTTGGCACCCGCGAGCAGCGACTTGAGCTTCACCACCTGCGGTGCGAACCGCCGGTTGAAGCCGACCATCACCACCGGCGGCCTGTCGCCGCACGCGCCGCGCGCGGCCTCGATCTCGCGGAGTTCCTCGGTGCGGAGCGCGATCGGCTTCTCGACGAACACATGCTTGCCGGCGCGGAGCGCCTGGCACACCATCGAGGCGTGCGAGTCATGCCGCGTGGAGATCACGATGGCGTTCACATCGCGGTCGGCGAACACGCCGTTGGTGTCGGTTGTGGTCGCCTCGAAGCCGAACTTGCGGCCTGCATGCACGCCGCTCACGCCGCCGCTCGAGGCGACGGTGCGCAACCGCGCGCCCGACTCCTTGAACGCGGGAATGAGCACCGCGGTCGCGTAGTTGCCGGATCCGATGAAGCCGATCGATGCGTTGCCGCGCGCGGGGGGCGCGCCCGCGCCCGCGTCCTTGCGCGGCAGTTCCACGGTGGTGCGCCGCACCTCGCTGTCGGACTTCTTGTCGGCGTCGGGGTACTCGAGCAGGATGCCCAGGCTCGGAGCGCCGCCGCCCACCAGCTCGTACGCGGACTCCGCATCGGTGATGGCGAAGCGGTGCGAGATGAGCGGCTTCACGTCGAGGCGCCCGTCCGACATCATGTCGAGCACGGCCTCGAAGTTGCGCTGCTCGGTCCAGCGGACGAAGCCGACGGGATAGTCGTTGCCGCGCTCCTCGTAGTTCGCGTCGTAGCGGCCGGGACCGTACGAGCACGAGACCTGGAAGGTGATCTCCTTCTCGAAGAAGTCGGCGCGCGAGAGCTCGAGTCCGGTCACGCCGACGAGGACGATGCGCCCGCGCTTGCGGCACATGAGCGCCGCCTGGTGCATGGGCTCGTTCGACTTGGTGCTGGCGGTGATGATGACGGCATCGACGCCGCGTCCGCGCGAGTAGGCCTGCGCGGCCTTCACGGGATCCTCGCCCGCGCCGAGGTTGACGACATCCGCGCCGAACTTCTTCGCGAGCGCGAGCTTCTCGGGGTCGAAGTCGAGGCCAAGCACGCGGCAGCCGTGGGCGCGCAGCAGCTGCACCGTCACGAGTCCGATGAGCCCGAGGCCGGTCACGACCACGGTCTCGCCCAGCGTGGGCTGCACGAGGCGGATGCCCTGCAGCGCGATCGCGCCAAGCACGGTGAACGCAGCCTCGTCGTCGGTGACGTTGTCGGGCACGCGCGCGGTGAGGTTGATCGGAACGCACACCGCTTCGGCGTGCTTGCCGTTGGACACGATGCGGTCGCCGGGCGCGTAGCCCACGAGCCCGCTGCCAGCCTCCATCACGCGGCCGACGTTGCAGTATCCGAGCGGCAGCGGCTGGTCGAGTTTGTTGAACACGGCCTCGAGCGTGGGCATGAGTCCGTCGGTCTTGATCTTGTCGAGGACCATGCGCACCTTGTCGGGCTGCTGGCGCGCCTTGTCGATCCAGCCCGCCTTGCCGAACTCGACGAGCATGCGCTCGGTGCCGACCGACACGAGGGTGCGCGAGGAGCGCACGAGCAGGTGGCCGCGCTTGACCGCGGGACACGGGACCTCGGCGACCTCGGTCGAGCCGTTCTTGAGCGATTGAAGGATCTGCTTCACAGGTGGGACCTCTCGGGCGCGCAGCGTAAGCCGCGGTGCGGACAGGTTCTATCGGCACTCGTCGGGGGCACTCCACCCTGAAACGGTTCAGGTTTGGCCGAAATCCGCAGGGTTTCCCGCGCGGATTATCAGTCATGGGCGATCGGCTGCGGCTGTCATCCGCGGCGATCGAGGAACCGCCTGCACCAGATCTCGATCGAAAGCAGCGAAAGAAGCGTGTAGGACGCATCGACCGCGCCCGACTGGTTGGCGGCGATGAGCCGCTGCACCGCCTGTGCGTCGAAGAGCCCGCGGCGACGGATGCTCTCCGGCCCAAGGAGATCGCCCACGAGTTCTCGGAGGTCGCCGCGCATCCACTGCCGCAGCGGTGCGCCGAAGCCGGACTTCGGGCGGTAGATGACATCGTGCGGCAGATACGGCTCCATGGCCTTCTTGAAGACCCACTTGCCCACGCCGCCCCGCTGCTTGACGCCCGGGGGAATGCGCGCGGCGAACTCGACGAGCTCGAGGTCGAGCAGCGGCACGCGCACCTCCACGCCCACGGCCATCGACATCTTGTCGGTGTAGGGCAGGTTGTGGTCGGAGAGGAAGAAGCGCTGCTCGAGCGCGAGCATGCGCTCGAGCGGATGCGTGTCCGCCGGCAGCGGCCGCATGAAGTCGATCATCGGGTCGAGCGCCGTGGCCGAGCCGATCGCCCGGCGCGTCTCGCTGCTGTAGAGCGCGTGCAGGTCCGCCTCGCGCGACCAGCGGAAGTAGTTGGCGATGCGCTCGTCGCCGTCGAGACCCGCGCCGTTGGCGAACTTCGCCAGTCGACGCGCCCAGGCCTTGCGTTGGTCGAGCCGTGCCGTGGTCGACTCGATGAGCCCGCGCACGCCGCGGGGCATCCAGTCCCAGTAGCGCTGCAACTCGAGCGCGCGATGACGGCGGTAGCCCGTAAAGAGGTCGTCGCCGCCCGCGCCCGACAGCAGCACCTTCATGCCGTTCTGCCGCGCAAGCTCGCAGATGTAGAGCACATTCAGGGGCGCCGGATCGGCGAGCGGCTCATCGAGCTGCCACACCATGCGCTCGATGTCGCCCGCCATGCGGCTGGCATCGATCTCCACGGTGTGCAGGCGCACGCCGAGATGCTTGGCCACGCGCTCGGCGTAGGGCAGGTCGTCGGCGACCCCCTGCTCGGCACCACCGACCTGGCGGATGGTGAAGCACTGGAGATCGGCCGCCTGCTCGCGCGCGAAGGCCACGACCGCGCTCGAATCGAGCCCGCCGGAGAGGAACGCGCCCACCGGCACATCGGCCACCATCTGCCGCTCGACGGCGCGGCGCACGTGGGCCGCAGTGCCCTCGATCGACTGCTGCTCGTTGAGATCGGCCCGCACGCCTCGGAAGGCAGGGAGTTGGTACCAGGTCCAGCGCCGCGTGATCTTGCCGCCGCGCAGCACCATCGCCTCGCCCGGCAGCAGCTTGCGCACCGCCTTGAGCGGCGTGCCCTCGCCGGGGCACCAGAGGAAGCTCAGGTAGCGGTGCAGCGCCACGGGATCGAGCTCCCGCGCCTCGGGCACGAGGTCGAGGAGTCCCTTGATCTCGCTGCAGAACGCCACGCCGCGCTCGTTGGCGGTGTAGTACAGCGGCTTCACGCCGAGGGCATCGCGCGCGACGAGCATGTCGCCGGTGCGGCGGTCGAAGAAGGCGACGGTGAAGATCCCGTTGAGGCGCGCGAGCATGCGCTCGCCCTCCTCGAGATAGAGGTGGAGGATCACCTCGGTGTCGGAGTGGCCGCGGAAGGTGTGTCCCTTGGCCTCGAGTTCGCGGCGGAGCTCACGGTAGTTGTAGATCTCGCCGTTGAAGACCAGCTGCACCGCGCCATCGAGCGCCTCCATGGGCTGGTGCCCGAGGGGCGAGAGGTCGATGATCGAGAGGCGGGCGTGACCGAGCCCGACGCAGGCGGCGGCGTCGTGGAAGACACCCGAGTCATCGGGTCCACGGTGACAGATCGAGCGGATGCCGCCCTCAAGCGCCGCGGGGGCGAACGGGCGCGCCGCGGGGGCGGGCCGACCTGAGTATCCGATGATGCCGCACATGTCTGGACTTCCGTCGACTGGCGTCGGGCAGACCGCCCGCGCCGCCCCTCCATCGGCCCGTTCGGGGGGCGCATCAAGCAAATTCCGCTCGGGGGTGGCTACCCTTCGCGAATGGACCTCCCCAAGTTCGTCGTTTCGACCTGTTTGTGCCTGATCGCAGCCGCCACCATGCGCGCCGAGGAGGGAATGTGGCTGCCGAACGCCATCCCCGCGGAGGCACTCAAGGCGAAGTACGGCTTCGAGGGCAGTCCAGCGCTGTTCGAGCGGCTGCAGAAGGCGGCGGTGCGCTTCTCGACGGGCGGATCGGGCTCGGTGGTGTCGCCTGCGGGCCTGGTCATGACCAACCACCACGTGGGCAGCGACATGCTCGCCAAGCTCTCGACACCCGAACGCGACCTGCTGGAGACGGGCTTCCATGCACACGCGCTGGCCGAGGAGCTGCCCTGCCCCGACCTCGAGCTCAACATCCTGTGGTCGATCGAGGATGTGACGGAGCGCGTGGTCGCCGCCGCGAAGGGCTCCGCCGATCCCGCGGCCGCGGGCGCGGCCAAGCGTCGCGCGATCGCCGCGATCGAGGACGAGAGTGAGAAGACCACGGCGCTCACCAGCGAGGTGGTCACGCTCTACCAGGGTGGCCGCTACCACCTCTACCGCTACAAGACCTTCCGCGATGTGCGGCTGGTGTTCGCGCCCGAGACGGCGATCGCCTTCTTTGGCGGCGATGCCGACAACTTCGAGTTCCCGCGGTTCGACCTCGACTGCTGCTTCTTCCGCATCTACGAGGACGGCAAGCCCTGGGAGCCCGAGCATTTCCTGGCGTGGGATGCGGATGGAGCCCAGGCCGGCGAGCTCGTCTTCACCTGGGGGCACCCCGGCTCGACCAACCGCCTGTACACCGCCGACCATGTGGCGTTCATGCG
Organism: uncultured bacterium; assembly: GCA_903856525.1. GTDB lineage: Bacteria > Planctomycetota > Phycisphaerae > Phycisphaerales > SM1A02 > QWPT01. The sequence goes on from CAIOCH010000129.1 coordinate 7,830, forward strand.
CGATGTGGAGGAGCCGGCCAACCTCCGGCGGCTGTGGCGCAACGAGGTGAAGCTGCAGACCTTCATGGGACGCGGAGCGGAGAACGCACGGATCGCGCGTGAGGACTTCTTCGGCACGCAGAACGGGCGCAAGTCCACGCAGGGGCTGCTCGACGCGCTGCAGGATCCCGCCCTCGTGGCCGGCAAGCGCGCCGAGGAGGCTGCGCTCGCGGCGCGACTGGCGGGTAGGCCCGAGGCAGCGCAGTTCGACCGCGGCCGGGCGCTGGTGACCGGGTCGCTGGCGGCGTGGCGGCGACTGGCGCCCGACTACTTCGCGCTGGAGCGGCGGTTCCGCGGCGGTGACCTTGCGCAGATCGCGCGCATGCTGGTGCGGCTCGGCGCCGAGTCGCGCAAGCCGAGCCCGGAGCGGCTGCCCGAGTACGGCGACGCCGGGCGCGCGTCGCTCGAGGCGATGCTCTACTCACCCGCGCCGATCCATGTCGAGCTCGAGATCGAGCGCATGGCGTCGTGGCTGGCGGGACTTGCCGAGGAACGCGGGCTCGACGATGCGCTCGTCGTGCGCCTCCTCGAGGGACAGAGCCCGCGGGCCCGCGCCACGGCGCTGGTGCGGGGCACGAGCCTCGGCGACGTGGGGTTCCGCCACGCGGTGGCGGCCATGAACGAGCGCGAGCTGGCGGAATGCGCGGATCCGATGATCCGCTTCGTCCTGTCGATCGACGCCGCCGCGCGCGCCGCCCGCAAGGCGTGGGAGGACGAGGTCGACAGCCCCCAGCGTCTCGGCTACGCCGACATCGCCTCGGCGCGGTTCGCGGCGTTCGGCGACAGCGTGTATCCCGACGCGACATTCACCCTGCGCATGAGCTACGGCACCGTGCAGGGGTGGACGAGCACGTCCGGCGAGGCGATCCCGCCGTTCACCACGCTCGGCGGCACATTCCTCCGCGCGGAGGCGCGCGCGGGCGATCCCGCCTTCGCCCTGCCCGCATCGTGGCTCGGTGCGCGCGGCAGGCTCCAGGCCGATACACCGTTCAACTTCGTCTCCACCAACGACATCATCGGCGGCAACTCGGGATCGCCCATCGTCGACGCCGACGGCGAGATCGTCGGGCTCATCTTCGACGGCAACCTCGACAGCCTGGCGGGCGATGTGGTCTACGACATCACCCGCAACCGAGCCACGTCGGTCGATGCCCGCGGCATGCTGGAGGCGATGCGCGTCGTCTACGGCGCGACGGCGCTCGTCGACGAGATGACCAAGCCGGTGCAGCCGCGGCGGTGACGCGGCGCTACGCTGCACGGATGCGCCGAATGCCTCGCATCGCGTCCGTCCTGCTCGCAGCGCTTCTTGCAGCGATCCCCGCCGCGCGGCTCCGCGCCGACGACCCCGCGGCGATCGTGCCGCGCATCGATGCCGCGCGCATGAAGGCAAATCTCGCCGCGCTCGCGTCCGATGCGATGAACGGACGATCGTTCCGCTCCGAGGACGGACGGCGCGCCGCGGAGTGGATCGCCGCGAAGCTCGCTGAGGCGGGCGCGAAGCCACTCGAGGGCCGCGACTCGATGCTGGTGCCCGTGGCACGCATGCCTGCGGCGAGCCCGAACGTGGTCGCATGGATCCCGCCCGCAGGCGGCAACCCCAGCGGCGAGTACATCCTCGTCACGGCGCACTACGACCACCTGCCCAACGCACGCGCGGGCGACGACCGCATCTTCAACGGAGCCGACGACAACGCCAGCGGCGTGTGCGGCTTGATCGCCGTGGCCGAGGCGATGCGGGACGACCGCCTCGATGTCGGCGTCGTCTTCGTTGGCTTCACGGGCGAGGAGGCCGGTCTCGTGGGCAGCCGCGCCTTCGTGGAGGAGGAGACGCTCCCCGTGGCGCGGCTGCGCGGCATGTTCAACATGGACATGATCTCGCGGCAGCCGGACGGCGCGATCCGGCTCGACGGCGGTCCCAAGGGCAAGGTGCTGGTCGATCTCCTCGTGCGGCTCGCCCCGCAGGTGCCGATCGAGATGAAGGTCGACACGCACCCCGACTGGCTCATGCGCAGCGACCAGGGCGCGTTCCTGGGTGCGGGCGTGCCGGCGGTCCTCTTCAGCTGCGAGGA
>CAIOCH010000130.1 GCA_903856525.1 uncultured bacterium
AGACGTGCGGTGTGCACGCGTACCGGGGATGTTGACGCAGCGGTCGCGGTCGCCCATGCCGCCAAGGTGCGGGCGGGACGGATCACGGCGAGGCTGTCAGGGCTGGGTCACCCACACGAAAGCCTGAAGACCCCTTTTTCGTGTCGGGAAATCACGCGCGATCCGCAGCAGCGTTTCGGGAATGCTGTCCGTTGGGGCGTATTGTCCCCGCATGCGAATCTCCCAGATCCTTGTTTCCCGGCTTGTGGTCGCGACGGTGCTCACGTGCGCGGGAGTGCTTCTCGTCCGAAGCGTGCATGGGCAGGATGCGGCTCCCGCTGCGACGGCGGATGCGAACAAGCCCCTCCGCGTGGCCGTCATTGGCGCGAGCGCGTCGGCAGGCTTCGGCTGCGTGCATCGCGAGAGGCGCGACGACGGCGAGTACGCCGCGAGCTTCCGGCTGATCGACATGGTGCGGCTCGCGTGCCCCGAGCTGTCGCTCGTGACCAGCGACCTGTCGAGCGGGTTCTTCTTCATGGCGCCTGTGCGCAACGGCGAGAAGGCCGCCGCTCGGGCCCGCGAGTTCAAGCCCGACTGCGTGGTGGCTCTCGATTTCCTGTTCTGGTACTGCTACGGCGACGATGCGCCCGAGGGCGGACGCCTCAAGGACGAGGCGGAGCGGCTGGCGAAGCTCGAGCTCGGGCTCAAGCAGCTGGAGGCGTTCGAGGTGCCTGTCCTCGTGGGTGACCTGCCCGACATGTCGCCGGCGGTCGGGAAGATGCTGTCGGCGGCGCAGATGCCGTCGGCGGAGACGCTGCGCAAGGCGAACGCACGCTTCGTCGAGTGGGCCGCGGGCCGCAGCAACATCCGCGTGGTGCCGCTGGCGCGCATGCAGCGGCAGCTGATGGAGGAGAACGCGCTCGACATCGGCGGCGCACGGCTGGAACCCGCGAAGGACGCCCCGCTACTGCAACGCGATGCGCTGCACCCTGCGCCGCTCGGCATGGCTGGACTTGCCTGCGCGGTGGCGGTCGAGATCAAGGAGGCTGTGTCGGCGGCGGATCGGTCGAAGGCGGCTGCGGACGACTGCGCGCCCGAGCCCGTCGAGACCTTCGCGCGAGCACGCGGTGAGCTCAAGCCGAGCCGCAGGGCGGTACCGGCAGCCCCGGCCAAGGACGTACCGGTCAAGAACTGACCACCCGAGTGCAGGTGGGGCGCAGGCGGACACGGCTCAGCGCAGTGCGTCGAGCCGATCGATGGCGGCCTTCGATGCGCCGTTTGCGGCTGCGTCGCGTGCGGCGGCATCGAGCAATTGGCTCCACCCCGCGGCACCGAGGGTGCGGACTGCGGTGGGCTTGATCAGCTCGAGGTCGATCTTCGGATCGCGCCCGCGGGGATAGCGACCAAGGAGCGCCACGATGCGCTTGTCGTCGAGCGTTGCCAGCCGCGGCAGGTAGAGGTGCCACAGCATCTCACGGGCGAGTCGGTCCTTGCGGGCGCTCTTGGCGAAGGCGATGGGATACCGCTCGATGTCGCGCGCGCGGAACAGCGCGCCGAGTGCGAATGGCGCTGCATCGGCGGCGCGGTCCGAGGCCGAGGCGAGATCCCACGCCTGGGCGACCGCCTTGTCGTCGCCGAGGTACTCGAGGTCGCGCATGGCCTCGACCAGCGCGGCAGCGTCGCCCGCGTCGCGGAAGCGCGCGAGTTGGGCGGCAGCGCGAACACGCAGGTTCTCCGCACCGTCGTCCGGCGGCGCCGTGCGCACCACGCCAATGCGGGCAGGCGTCGCCAGCAGCGTGAGCGGATCACCGTATGCCGCGGTGCGCCATGGCCGCGCCATCGCGCCCTCCATGGTGCGGGCCGACAGCAGGAACGGGATGGGCGCGCCGCACCGCGCGGCGAGCAACTGCGGGGGCACGAATGCCGGCAGGAGCGGCTCGTACACCGAGCCGAAGTACGCGTAGGCACCCTGCTCGATGAAGCGGCCGCCCACCGAGTCGTCGACATTGGGGTTCTCGAGCGAGAACGAGTGGAGGAAGTGCACCATCGTCGGGCGGTCGAACACGGGCACATCGCCCACATTCGCCGTGCCGCCGCCGTGCATGCCGAACTGCGTGCTCACGCCGTGCGAGTTCACGAACAGCGCGTCGCAGCCGAATCCACCCATGAGGAGCAGCCGCCAGGCGTCGAGCGTGGCGCGGTCGCGGGTCCAGGTCTGCGTCACCAGCCCCTGCTTGGCGAGTTCATCGGCGGCGGGCACGGCGTCGTACTTCTGCCACGGATCGCCGCCGTCGTAGGTGTGCACCAGCCAGGCGCTCTCGCGCGTCGCGAAGAGCGAACTCATGGCCACATAGGCGCAGCGCGCCTCGCTTCCAAAGATGCCCGCGCCCATCGCCCACCACGCGCCGTCGGAGTGACGGCCGAGTGCGTCGAGCGTGGAGATCGGCTGTCCGGGCTTGGTCGGGAACGGACCCGCCGTGATCTCGATGCGGCTTCCCGGCGGCAGGTCAGGCGTCGCCTTCCACGGGATGTCGCGGCAGACGACGAACGCGTCGATCGCGTCGCCGAGCCCCTTCCACGGCAACGAGGTGCGCTCGGCCGCGAGTTCGAGCTCGGCCGACAGCTTGCGGAATCCCTCGTCGCCGAGCGTAGCGCTGGGGACGCCGTATGACTCACGCGAGAAGTGGATCGTGGCGCAGCGGCCCGCCGCGAGCGCGGCCGCCGCAGTCCACGCCGGGTCGTTTGCATCGGCGAGCACCACCATCGAGGGCGGCACCTGGCGCTTGAGGCAGGCATCGATGATGTCGGCCGAGCCGTCGGCGATCGCGTCGGCCGCACTTGCCGTGATCAGCTGCTCGCGCTCGGCGCGGTCGGTCGGCATCGCGCCCACCGACGCGCGGCGGATCACCCGCTTGGGCGCGAAGCCGCGCACGAACAGCGGCGCGTAGCGCTCGTCCTCGATGAGCACGGGCCAGCGCGCGCCCGCCGACCATTTGGCGATCTCGTCGAGATAGGTGCGCCCGTCGGGCACCAGCACCACCTGGTCGACCACAGGCCAGCTGCGCTCGAGCGCCATGGTGCGGATGCCGAGTTGGATGGGCCAGGGGACGGGCTGTTGCTCCGTCGTCTGGCCCGGAGCCTGATTCGCCGCAGCCTGCGCATGAGCCCACGCGATGGATGGGAGCGACAAGGCGGCGGCAAGCGCGAGCGATCGGAGCATGACGGAAGCGTAGCGCTCCCCCGCCTCACTCGTCGTCGAACAGCCCACCAGCGTCCCAGCTCCTGCCCACCGGATCGCCTGGGCTACGCGGCGCGTCGGTGCGAAGGCCAGGGATCCTCGCCGCACGCTCGGTTCCGAGCACGCGCCGCAGCTCGCCGATCGCCTTCTCGGTGCGCTCCTTGCGGTCGAAGTCGATGCGCTCGTACTCCTGCATGCGCTTGGAGTAGTCCGCCCAGTCGATGGAGTCATTCACGCCGTCCGCCGACATCGTCGAGAGCACCACCATCCGCTCGCTCATCGTGTCGTAGACCGCGAGGTACTCGGCCTGCAGCGCATCGAGCCGCGCCCGCGTCTCCTCGTCGAGGTCGGGCAGCGCGGTGGCCGCGACCAACACGCGCTCGGCGGACTGCGCGGGCGCGTAGATCTCGGCATGGGTGACCTGCCGCCGGGCGCGGCGGAACTCCGCGGCGCGCTCGGGCGAGGTGATGGCGACCGCGAGCGCGCCGTCGAAGCACTCGGCAAGGGTGCGGATAGTCGCGGCGGCCAGCTCCATCCGCTCCTTGGCCACGGCCGCCATGCGCTGCCCGAGGCGGGTTCGCGTCGCTTCGTCGACCGTGCCCCAGTCGGTGTCCTGCAGTTCGCTCTCCTCGGCCATGAGTGCGCCCTGGCGACGCAGGGCCTCCTGGAGGCGCGCAACGGCATCGCGCCAGGCCTCGGGTGTGGCCACGAGGATCGCCGAGACTTCGTCCGTCGTCGCCGTGGCAAGCACCAACGCCCGCGGGATCGAGAGCGCGCCCTCGATGCGGTCCGCGAGCGCGAGCCGCAGGAGTGTGCACTCGGGACCGCTGGGGTCGAACCCGAGCCCCCCGGCAAGGTCTGCGAAGAGCGTTTCCTCCAGCTCGATCCGGGCATCGCGCATCGCCCGCTCCACCTCGCGGCAGCGTGCCTGGGCGGCCCGGTCGAGGATGAGCTCCCCTTCGCCGACCACGCGGTAGCAGTCGGCCTGCGCCTTCGAGAGCCGGGCACCGAGCTCCTCGAAGCGCGGCATCCACTTCTCCAGCTTCCACGAGTCGTGGATCTCACCCGCGAGTTCCCACGCATCCTCTCGCCCGCAGATGCGCAGCACCTCGCGAAGGATGTGGACCGGAATGGGCGTGTCATCGGACGCCCAGGCGCTGCCCGAACTCCACTGCGCGTCGAGATCGTCCTCGGACTCGGGAGCCTTCGGCCGCCAGGGCATGGGATCTTCGGCCGCAACCGCCGCCCCGTCGGGAATCTCCTCGAGCGGGGCATCCGAGCCTTCCTCGCGCGTCAGGTACACGGCCGCGCGCGCACCGAGCACCTCGGCGAGCCCCGCGTACAACCGCGCGTTGACGGCCTCGGCGCGCGACACGGCACCGTCCCACTCCTGCCGCAACCGATCGGAATCCGCGGTGTCGGGCGAGTCGACTCCACCGATCGTGTAGCGGTACGCCGCGAGCATCTCGGGACGGCCGAGCTCATCCACCTGCTCGACCATGCGCTCGAGAAGCGGCGCGCGATCGGCGTCCCAAGAGGCCACGAGTGTGTCGATCGCCGCGCGCTGCTCGTCGGTCAGCAGCGGATCGCGGCGGATCCTCGCGACGGCGTCGCGGTGGTCGTGCCCCTCGTCGGGATCGCCGACGAAGACCTCGAGCGCGTACCACGACTCGCGCAGCGCATCGACGAGCGCCCGCAGCGCCAGCTCGACACGCAGCTGGTCGGCCCGCGGCTTGCCGAGGATGTCGGCGAGCTGGCCCGCAGCGGCGCGGTTGTCGGCATGATTGGCGCGGATCGCCTTGCGCATCGACTTTCCCAGTTCCCGCATCTGGTCGACGAGCTGCCGCGCGCGGTCCGCGCCTCGGGCGGGAGGCGCACTGGCCGCACCGTCGTTGGCATCGGGAGTCGCGGGGACCGCGTCCTCCTTCGCCTCGGCCGCCT
>CAIOCH010000131.1 GCA_903856525.1 uncultured bacterium
CACCTCTCGCGCGAATGCAACTGCCCCGACCTGGTGCGGAGACTCTGGCGCGAGGCATTGCCCTCGCTCGAGCCGCGGCTGACGATCGCCAGGCCGTTCGAGCCGATCGGACCGATTCGGCTCGGCCAAGGCGGAAACTGCGTCGGAAACCGCGGCGAAAGCCGCGGCGAGCGTCGCATCGACAGCGGGGCCGAGGATCCGGGGCGGTGCGCATGAGCCGAGTTCCGGACCACCTCGATCCGATCTCGTGGATCGCCCTCGTCGCGCGCTGGGTGGAGGTCGCGCGCGCGAGCCGCGCGATCGCCATCGGCAACCCGCGCGTACGCGACTCGATCGCGCCGCTCATCTCCATTGAGGCGAACACCGCCGCCCTTCGCGAACTCACGCGCGTCGCGGAGCAAGACCGCGCCCACGCACGGGCGCTTGCGGAACTCTCCATCCGCTCGGCTGCAGGCGAGCTCGACCGCCTGTGGCGCGGCGAGGAGTGGCCCGAGGAGCTGCACGACGCCTGTTCCGCCGCCGAGCGGGCGCTCCGCCACGCGGTCTATGCGGGCCTCGAGGAGCTCGTCGTGACCGGTGACGCGCCGTTCGAAGTCCCCGAGTGGTCAGGCGTGCCCACCGACTGCGACGGCGGCAGTGCCGGCACGCACAGCGGAGATGACGACGGCAGCCGTCCGCTCCGCGGCACGCTCGCCGCCATGCAGCCCGGCACAATCGCCATGCCCGGCGAACCAGTCGCCTGGTGGTGCGGGCGTCCAGCTCCGCGCCTCGATCCAGCCGACCCGCTCGAGCGACGTTCCGCGGCCGAGCCACTGCAGGTCTACCGCGAGCTGGACGATCGCGGACGATTCGTGGCCGACCGCATCGCCTCGATCGAGGACGATGTGGCCGCGGGACTTCCGCTGCTCACTCCGCTCCTCCTCGACGGCGTCCGCATCGGCCGCTTCCTGCAGCCGCGCGAGTCGTGGCTGGCGATGCAGCGTGCCGCCCTCGGCGAGCGCGCGGTGCTGCCGGTCCACCGCTGAACCATCCATCGCGCGGGCAACACGCGCACCCCACGCTGCGCTACCCTTCGGACCCCGATGTCCGACGCGCTCACCCATGAATGCGGCCTCGCCTTCGTTCGCCTGCGGAAGCCACTCTCGTGGTTCCAGAAGGAGCGCGGCGATGCCCTGTGGGGCATGCGGCGCCTCTATCTCCTCATGGAGAAGCAGCACAACCGCGGGCAGGACGGCGCGGGCATCGCCTGCGTGAAGTTCGACATGCCGCCGGGCGACGCGTTCCTCGAGCGCGAGCGCACCGCCAAGCGCAATCCCATCGAGCGCCTGTTCGACGGCGCCCTCGCCCCTGCCGCACGGATGACGGCGGCGGAACTGGAGTCGATGGAGGAAATCGCCCTCAAGCGGCGCTTCCCGCTGCTCGGCGAGGTGCTGCTCGGGCACCTCCGCTACGGCACCCACAGCGGCAACTCGAGCTCGATGTGCCACCCGTATGTCCGCCGGTCGAACGCCGAGTCGCGTTCCATCGCCATGGCGGGCAACTTCAACCTCACCAACTCGGGCGAGCTCTTCCGAAAGCTGGTCGAGTACGGCCTGCACCCGGTGGGCGACAGCGACACGGGCGTGGTGCTCGAGAAGATCGGCTACTTCCTCGACCGCGAGCACGCCCACCTCGAGGCGACCATGGGCGAGGGCTCCTTCGCCAACCTCGTGGGCGCCGAACTCATGCGCGAGGTGTCGCGGCAGATCGACCTCGCGCGCGTCCTCCGCCGCGCCACCGAGCAGTTCGACGGCGGCTACGTGTTCGCGGGCATCCTCGGGAACGGCGACAGCTTCGTCTGCCGCGATCCCGCCGGCATCCGCCCGGGCTTCTTCCTGGTGCACGAAGAGTGCATTGCCGTGGCGAGCGAGCGGGCCGCCCTCTCGACCGTCTTCAACACCGACCCACGCGACATCGAGCCCATCCCGCCCGGCCATGCGCTCATCATCAAGCGCTCGGGCGAGTACGCGATCGAGCGTTTCGCCGACCCGCTGCCCCTGCGGCAGTGCACCTTCGAGCGCATCTACTTCTCGCGCGGCAATGATCCCGCGATCTACCGCGAGCGCAAGCAGCTCGGCCGGAACCTTGCGCCACGCGTGACCGAGATCGTGCGCGGCGACCTCGACCGCATCGTGGTCGGGTTCATCCCCAACACCAGCGAGACGGCCTACTACGGCCTCGTGGAGGCGCTCAACGAGGAGCGGCAGCGCATGGCCGCCGACGCGATCTGGCGCGATGTGCAGTCGGGAACCGCCACGCAGGAGTCGATCCGCGGCGCGCTCGAGGGCCGCGTGCGCGCCGAGAAGGTGGCGCACAAGGATCAGCGCCTGCGCACCTTCATCACGCACGACGCGGCGCGGCGCGATCTGGTCAACCACATCTACGATGTCACGCGCGGCACCGTCTATCCGGACGACACGCTGGTCGTGGTCGACGACTCCATCGTGCGCGGCACCACGCTGCGCGAGTCGATCATCACCATGCTGGCGCGGCTCAACCCAAAGTCGATTGTGGTCGCGAGCTCGAGCCCACCCATCATGTATCCCGACTGCTACGGGATCGACATGAGCCAGCTCGGACGCTTCATCGCCTTCGAGGCGGCGGTCGGGCTGGCCCACGACACGGGCCAGTCGGCGGTGCTCGACGAGATCGAGGCGCGCTGTTCCGAGCAGGCAAACACGGCTCCTGCGCTCATGAGGAACCACGTGCGCCTGCTCTACGACCTGTTCAGCCTGTCGCAGATCGAGGGCAAGGTCGCCGAACTCGTGCGAGCCCGGAACCTCGCCTGGCCGGGCGAGATCCGCGTGGTCTACCAGTCCGTCGACGGTCTCCGCATGTCGATGCCCGACCATGCCGGTGACTGGTACTTCACGGGCGAGTACCCGACCCCGGGCGGTTATCGGGTCCTCAACACCGCGTATCTCAACTGGCGGCGCGGATCCGATGCCCGCCGGGCGTACTAGGCGGCGCCCCGTCGCGTGCTGCTTCTTGACGGGAACGGCCGTTTCCGTTCTACTCTCCCCTTCCCCCATAGGGCACCGAACGCGCTCGTGCGCACCGCCCTCATCTGCAGAACTCTGGAAGAACTATGTCGCGCTATCTCGGTCCGAAGGTCAAGCTCTCGCGCAAGGTCGGCGTCCCCGTTGCGGACATCCCCAAGCACACCTCGAAGCGTCAGCTCACGACCCCCGGCATGCACGGCTTCCGCGGCCGTCGCCAGAAGGACTACGGCATCCGCAAGGATGAGAAGCAGAAGGTGCGCTTTCCACTACAACGTGCTCGAGCGTCAGTTCCGGCGCTACATGCGCGAGGCAGGACGCCGCCAGGGCAACACCGGCGAAGTGCTGCTCCAGCTCCTCGAGCTCCGTCTCGACAACGTGCTCCGTCGCGCGGGCTTCTCCCGCACCATCTGGGGTGCGCGCCAGATGTGCGCCCACGGCCACGTGCTCGTGAACGGCAAGAAGGTTGATCGTCCGTCGTACTCCATCGAGGTCGGCGATGTGGTCACCCTCCGCGAGGGCATCCAGAAGCTCGCCCGCGAGCAGATGGAGTCGATCCCAGGTCACCAGGTTCCGGGTTGGGTCGTGGTCAATCCCTCCGAGCTCTCCGCGAAGTGCGTCTCGCGTCCGACGTCGGACCAGATCCCCTTCGACGTGAACACCAACCTGATCGTCGAGTTCTACCGCTAAAGGTCAATTCAACTCTCCAGAAACACGAAGGCCGGAGTTCGCTCCGGCCTTTCTCATTTCCACCAGCATGCGACCCGACGGCGGTCGACGGACCGATTTCCGTCGCTTCCCGACCGTTCTTTCTGTCGCGACCCCGCTGCCTTTCCGATACCTTTCCACACTCCCATGATCAAACTGCTCCGACAGTACAACCAGTGGATCCTCGTGGTGGGCGGAACCCTCCTGCTCATCGCCTTCCTCATGCCGACCACCCTGCAGGGCATCGCAGAGCAAAGTGCCGCCAGCAGCAAGGTCTACGCCACCTATGCGGGCGGCTCGCTCACCGGCGGCGACCGCGACATCGCGCAGCAGGAGCTGCGGGTGATCGAAACGCTCTCGCCGCAGCGGCTTGGGCGCCGAGTCCTCGCCGTGCTCGGCGCCGACAAGTCAGCCGACCACTGGTGGCTGCTGTCCTACCAGGCGCAGCAGTCCGGTCTCGTCGGTGGCGCGGGCGAGGCTCGTTCCGAGCTCGCCGAGAGCGCGGCCATGCCCCCCGCGGGCATCGCTCCCATGACGGGCGACCAGCTGCTGCGCACCATCGCCAACCAGACGGGCACCAGCGACGACGTCGTGCTCGCTGCGCTCTCCAAGCTGCGCGGCGTGGAACGCATGGCCACCATGACCGTTGGCATCGACCGCATCAGCGATCGCCGTCTCAAGGGATCGGTCGCGCGCGCCATGCTGAGCGTGTCGGGCGACATGGTCATCCTCGACGCGCGCACCAACGCCGGCATCCCCGCGAACGCACCCACCGAGGCTGCGCTCGCCGAGCAGCTCCGAACCTACGCCGATAAGCAGCGCCCTGCAGCCGACATGATCGGCATGGACCAGTTCGGCTACCGCACGCCCGACCGCTTCAAGGCCGAATGGATGACGGTCTCCAAGACCGACGTCGCCGCGAGCGTGGCGAACTCGGCGGAGCTCAACACCCTGGCGCTCAAGAAGCGGTTCGCGCAGAACCCCACCAGGTTCGGTGGCGCGAGCGATGGCAGCAACTTCAGCGCCTTCGAGGCCTCGGTCCGCACCGCGGTCACCGACGAGCTCGTCAAGGCGCGCGTGGATGAGATCAGCAAGTTCGCCACCGACCAACTCGCGATCGCCCAGCGCGCCCTCAAGCGCGATGGAGCCTACCTCGCGCTGCCTGCCGACTGGGCGGGCCAGATGCCGTCGTTCCAGGTCATCGCACAGTCGATCGCCAGTGAGTTCGGAATCCCCGCACCCACATACCAGTCGAGCGGCGAGAGCTGGCTCTCGGTGAACGAGTTCGTGGCGATGCAGGGCATCTCCACGGCGCGCACCGACAAGTTCGGCCAGCCTCTCCAAGCGGGCCAGCTGGTGGCCATGGCCAAGGAGCTCTCCAATCCGAACGCCAGCGTGCCGGTGCAGGTGAACATCGCCGGCCCCGCGCTCACCGCCGCCAACGGCGACGTCTACTTCCTGCGACTGCTGGCCGCCGAGAAGTCGGCGCCCGCGACCGACCTGGCGGCTGCCCGCGCCGAGGTGGAGGCGGACCTTCTCGCCGTGGATCGGTTCAAGTGGCTCTCGCAGAACGCCCCCGCGCTTGCGGGCGAGGCGGCGACCGGCGGGGTGAAGGCTGTGGCCGACAAGTACGGGGCCACCGTCGAGTTCGCCAAGGACATCGTCGAAGCCAATCCGATGTTCATCAGCTTCGGCCGCATTGGCGGCGGCCTCCCCAAGCTCAACGACGATCCCAAGGCGATCGCCGCGGTGATGGAACAGGCGGCGAAGATCCCCTTCGCCATGGACCTCAATACGGTGCCCGCGGAGCAGCGCACGATCGCCGTGCCGGTTCCCGAGAAGCTCTGCCTGGTGGTGCTGCAGGTGAGCGCGATGAAGCCCGTCACCGAGGAGCGCTACGCTGAGCTCGCCGGCGGCATCCTGACCCCGCAGGGCGGTGGCATCATGAATGTCGCCACCGATCCCGACTTGCAGATCAATCCGCAGGATGTCTTCGGGTTCGAGGCGCTGAAGAAGCGGTTCGATTTCAAGAGCCTCCTCGCGGACGAGGACGCGGCGTCGACCGACGGAACCGCAGCGGCTCCCAGCGCGGCATCGTGACCCGGCACCGCATCCGAAGAACACCATGACGACCGAACCCCTTCCCGCGATCAAGTTCGAGGATTTCGCCAAGCTTGATCTGCGCGTCGCGACGGTGCTCAGCGCCGAGCCGCATCCGAACGCCGACAAGCTGCTCAAGATCCGTCTCGACGACGGCACCCCCGACGGCCGTCAGGTGTGCGCAGGCATTCGTGCCTGGTACGACCCGGCGTCGCTCGTCGGCAAGCAGGTGGTCATCGTGGCCAACCTCGAGCCGCGGCAACTCCGAGGCGAAGTGAGCCAGGGCATGATTCTCGCGGCCAGCGATCTGAAGCCTCTGGCCGAAGGCGCTGCACCATCGGGCGAGGCCAAGCCTGGCGCCGATGAGCGCGATGTGGTGGTCCTCACCGTGCAGAAGCCGGTGAAGGCAGGCTCGCGCGTCTCGTGAGGCACGCGACCCACCGCTTGGCCTGAGGCGCCCCCGGCTGGACTGGACTGCGAGTCAGCGCTCCGAGTCTTCGCTCCGAGTCATCGCTCCCAGTCAGGGATCCCGATCAGAGTTCCTCGTCCTCCGATGGCACCGTCGGCTGCTCGTCGGCGCCGCTCCGTTCGACACGCTCCTGTCGCGTGACCTCGGCATCGTGGATGCGCCATCCGCCCTGCTCCGCGACCACGGTGAACCGACCGTCGTACTCGTTGGTGCGGTCATGGGCGTGTCCCCAGTGGGTCACGCGGCCATCGACCTGCCAGCGCGCCTCGACCGTGAAGGCGCGCGCGGCGACACCATCGAGGTCCATCTCGCCCTGCGAAGTGACGCTGGTCGAGAGCGGCCGCACTGCAACCACGCGGCTCATGGCTCCCCCCTCCTCCTCCATCACCAGCGCACGGCGCACCGAGAGGTAGGTCTCCTCCAGCAGCGACCCCGACACGCTCCGGGCGAGCGCGTCGTAGATGGTGCGCTCCTCCTCGTAGTCGAAGGCGCGGTAGAGATTGACATGCAGCGCCTCGAACGCCGCGACCGCCTCCGAATCGACGATCGTGGGTGCGGTCCTGGTTCCAAGCGAGAGGAAGGCGGGCGCGGCAGGCCGCAGCACGAGCACCACCACCGCGGCGCCCAGACCGGTCGCGAGCGCGACCCGCGGCGAGCGCCGGGCGAGGGCTGCGGCGCCGAACGAGACGACAAAGACCACCATCGCAAGAGTCGCCCACGCCGGAACGACAGGCAGCGGCCGCGCGGGCGTGGGCACACGCTCCAACCGCGCGTCGATGCCGCCCGAGGGACGGTGCCAGGTGAACCCGGGCTCCGCGCGGGTGAAGAGCACCTGCGAACGAAGGCCGTCGGCGGTCCACTCGGCGGCGATCTCCAAAGGCGGCTTCGAAGGGAGCACGCTGAGGAGGTCAGGCGGATAGGCCGGCCACATCACACTGATCTGGTCGGGCGCGGACTTGATGGGAAACGACAGCTCGAAGCCCACCTTGCGGAGACCCTTCCAGCCGCTGATCGGGAACAGCGGCAGCAGCACCTCATCGGGATCGTTGACCTCGAGGTCGCGCACCACCGCATCGACACGCACCCCATCGATCGTGACGGGCAGTTGCGCCGCGAAGTAGGACGACAGACGGGGCGCCAGCTGCGGCAGCTCGCTCGCGTCGATCCGCTCGGGGTCCTCGCGGGGGAACTCCAGCATCCAGTCGAGGAACACGAGGTTCATGGAGATCGCGGCCACGAACTCACGCTCGTGCAGCCGGAACTTGAGGTCGCAGTGCGGTCCGTCCTGTGGATGACGCGAGGATCCGATACGCCGCTCCAGCCACGGCCCATGTGCCGAATCCGAGCGATTCGTGAGGATTCCATGTGCTGCCGATGCGCGCCCGTGCAGCGGCGTGGTAGAAAATCCACTCCCCGCTGCATCCGCAGCGACCGCACCTGCGGCCAACCCCAGGCCGAAGATCCATGCTTGAAGACACCATGATCCCACAGCACTCCAACCGCGGCACGCGCTCATTCCTCTCGGCTCTCGTGGCGGGTTCCATGGCCTCGGCGCTTGCATGGACCGCCATTGTGGCGACTCCGCAGGTTCTTGCACAGGACACCCCCGCTGGCGCCCCCCCCGCCGCAGCCGAATCCGCGCGGCCGCAGATCCACACGACCATCGCCGCCGCCGACCCCGATGTGCAGGCGTTCAACGAGCACCTGATCATCCTCGCGAGTCCGTGGATGGAAGGCCGCCTGCCCGGAACCAAGGGCATGGAGCGGGCCATGGACTACATGGAGGACCAGTTCAAGAAGGCGGGACTGCAGCCTGCGTTCCAGCCGAGCGATGGATCGGCCAAGACCTACCGCCAGCCCTTCTCGCTCGGGGGCAAGCGCGAGGTCATCGAGGAGACGATCGTCGTCAAGTGCGGTGATGTCGACAAGCCTCTCACCGTCGACACCGACTTCAAGCTCACGTCGCTGGGCAGGAGCGGTGCTGCGGAGGGTGCGCTCGCCTTCGTGGGCTACGGCATCGAGAACGGTCCCGATGGCTACAACAGCTTCACCGAGGGTCACTCGCTCGAGGGCAAGATCGCGGTGCTGCTGCGCTTCGAGCCCATGGACGACAAGGGCAACAGCCGCTGGTCCGAGGGCGGCTCCGGATGGTCGGGCCGCGCGGGATTCCAGGGCAAGATCGCGGCGGTGGCCAAGCGCAAGCCTGCGGCCATCCTGGTGGTCAACACTCCCGGCGCCAATGACCCGCGTATCGGCAGCCTCTCGGCCGGTGGTGGCCGCGCCATGGCCGACGTGCCCGTGTTCATGGTCTCGACCGAGGCCGGCGAGGCCCTGGTCAAGGCATGCGACCCCACCCGCTCGCTCATGGATCTCCGCAAGCTGGCCGACGAGCCCAAGGCCGATGCACCGATGAGCTTCGACCTCGGCGGATCCCGCGAAGGATCCGTCGTCGCCGTCGCCGGACGCACCGAGGAGCGTCCCGTCAAGACCGACAACATCGTGGGCGTCCTGCCGGGCCGCGGAGCGCTCGCCAAGGAAGTGATCGTGATCGGCGGCCACCTCGACCACCTCGGCATGGGCGATTTCGGCTCGCGCGAGGGGCCGGGCAAGCTGCACCCGGGCGCCGACGACAATGCGTCGGGTTCAGCCGGCATCATCCTGCTTGGTGAGAGCCTCCGAGAGGCATACGACGCCGAGCCCGCGGACGCGTCGCTGCGCACCATCGTGTTCATCGGCTTCAGCGCCGAGGAGAGCGGCCTGATCGGCAGCCGCTACTACGTCGACAACCCGATCTACCCCATCAAGGACACGGTCCTGATGATGAACTTCGACATGATCGGGCGCATCCTCAACAAGCGCCTGAGCGTGACGAGTTCCGCGAATGCCAAGGGCATGACCGAGTGGGCCAAGCCCTACTTCGACAACTCGGGCCTCACCGTCGTGCACAACGCCGCCCGCGCTGGCGGCGGCGGAGGCAGCGACCACGCCAGCTTCCAGGCGGTGGGCGTGCCCATCCTCTTTGCGATCATCGCCGACTTCCACGACGACTACCACACCTCGCGCGACACCTACGATCTGATCGACCGCGAGGCCTCTGTGCAGGCGGTGCGCCTGTGGCATGCGCTCGCCTTCGCCATGGCCAAGCGCGAGCAGCGCTTTGAGATGGAGGAGGGCGCGACGGGACCCATGCGCGCGCAACCGATGCGCGTGCGCGCCGGCATGCGCACGCGCGAGGTCGACGACGGCTCGGGCCTCGAGGTGGTCGACGTCACGAAGGATGGCAGCGCCGAGAAGGCGGGCATCAAGAAGGGCGACAAGATCATCAAGTGGAACAAGAAGGACCTGAAGGACCGCGCCGCGTTCGTCGAGGATCTCCGCACGCACGAGCCGGGCGCGAAGGTGCAGGCGGTGGTCATGCGCGACGGACAGGAGCTCACGATCTACGTGGAGCTCTTCGCGGCACCGGTCAATCCGTGACCCGCTCCATCAGCCGCAGTTCGTCGCGCAGGATCGCGGCGAGCTCGTAGTTCTCGGCGCGCACTGCGGCACGCAGGCGCTCCTCCAGTTCGGTGCGTTGTGCGGGCGGCAGTTGCGGCACGAGCGTATCGCGTAGCGTGCGGAGACCGACCACGTCGCTCAGCGAGTCGAACGCGGCGCCGATGCCGATGCGCTCTGCTGCGTCGCGAAGGTGGCCGAGACCGGCGTCCAGCGCGGACGCGGCATCTCGCGGGCGGCCGATCGACACCAATGCGCCCGCGGCGCAGCGCGTGCGGAGGACAAGGACCGAGAACCGACCGCTCTCCGCCCATTCGCGGTCGAGCGCGGGGCCGCGTGCGCCCACGATGTCCACGCCCTCCAGCATCGCGTTGGCATCGGCCAATGCACGCATGGCGTCACCCACGGCCATGAACGCCACGGCACGCTGCTGCAGTTGACCGAGTTCGAGCCGGATTGCGGCGCAGGTGGCGGAGTCGAGTCCACCCCCCGGCGCCTGGCGCACCGCCTCCAGCACGCTGGGGAGGCCATCCGGCCGTCCCCCGCATGTGAGTTGCAGCACGCCGAGCTCCACCCGCACCTGGAGGAACTCCCGGCCGTCCGCACCGCGGACCAGCCGCGCGTTGACCCTCCCAGGCTCGAACGGGAAGGCGGTCAGGAAGGTGTTCAGGTCAAGCTCCATCACCGATTCTCAACCCATTCATCGACTGAACCAAACCGAAAGTTCGACCCACTTGGCATGATCCCACCTCGTCGGAAGCCCTTGCCTGTGTATGCTTTCAAGCGTCGGCGGGGCCATGCCGACCACCAGACGGAGGTTGTGTTCCGAAGGTCAGTTCGCAGTCGGCTGCAGCGCGTGAGCACTGCAGCCAGAGGCGAGTGAGAGTCCCGCCCACACGGACGTCGGGCGTACGAGGGAGCAAAAGGGTTCGAGGCGCACGATGCGCCAACGGACCTCGTCGTGTCATGTTGTCGACGCGCCGGCTCGCTCGGAATAAGGGGATTCCCGCTCGACTTGATCGCTGCAGCCGGATGCGGAGCACTTGTGTTCGCTCTTCGCCGCGAGGTATTCATGGGTCGCTCGTCACTCCAGTCAGACCTTCACCTCTACCTGAAGCAGATCAACGAGGTTCCTCTGTTGAATGCGGAGGAGGAGAAGGATCTCGGCTGGCGCATCATCAACGACAACGACTCCGCCGCGAAGGATCGCATGATCCGCGCGAACCTGCGGCTGGTCATCTCCATCTCCAAGAACTACGTCAACCGCGGCCTGTCGCTCGCCGACCTCATCGAGGAAGGCAACATCGGGCTCATCCGCGCCGTCGAGGGCTTCGACCCCGCCCAGGGCGCGCGCTTCTCGACCTACGCGTCGTGGTGGATCAAGCAGGCGATCAAGCGCACGCTCATCAACGCCGTGCAGCCGATCCACATCCCCGCCTACATGGTGGACCTGATCGCCCGGTGGAAGGAAGCATCGCGTCGGCTCGAGGAGAAGCTCGGGCGCCAGCCGTCCGCGCAGGAACTGGCCGACGACCTCAAGATCCCGCTCCGCAAGCTCAATGTCGTTCGCCGCGCCGTCCGCGCCTACAACGCGCCCAGCCAGTCGCCTTCGGGCGAGGCCGGCGAGGGAATCGAACTACACGAGTTCTTCGAGGACCACCGCCACGGCAAGCCCGAGGAGTCGGTCACCCGCCGCGAGGAGTTCCGTCTGGTGCTGCAGCTCCTCGAGGAGATCGACGAGCGCGACGCGCGCGTCATCCGCCTCCGCTACGGCCTCGAGGGCAAGGAGCCGCTCACGCTCAAGCAGATCGGCCACGAGGTCGGCCTCACGCGCGAGCGCGTGCGCCAGATCGAGGTCGAGGCGCTCCGCCGCCTGCAGCAGAAGATCACCGATGATCGACCGCTGCGCTTCCTTCGCCAGATGATGCAGGAGCGCGGCGACGAGGGCCGCGACCCGCGGCCCGCACCACGAAACATCCCGATCCAGCGCCGCGACGCTCGGACCGGCTGAACGCCTCCGGAAGCGGAGATCGATGACACGACGCCCCGCGCACCCGCGGGGCGTTGTGGTTGGAGGGGCGTTGGTGGAGCGGTCGCCGCTGCGGCGGCGACCTTTGGTGTGGACGGGCGGCTACCGAGATCTGAGCGATCGCCGCTGTGGCGGCGACCTTTGGTGTGGACGGGCAGCTTCAAGCAGTCCCGGCGCCCACCAGAGGGAGCCGCCG
>CAIOCH010000132.1 GCA_903856525.1 uncultured bacterium
AGCGTGAGGACATCGCCGGAAACCAGCGGGATCGGCCCATCCGCGCACACGCCCGTGCGCACCTTCGGGCCCGCGAGGTCGATGCAGACCGGCACGCGCCGGCCCGCCGCGGAGGCTGCGGTGCGCAGCGCGTCGATCGACGCCTTCCATTGCGTGGCGTCGCCGTGCGACGCATTGATGCGCGCGACATCCATGCCCGCGTCGATCAGCGAGCGCATGAACGCGACATCCCCGGCGGCCCACGGCGGGATCGTGACCACGATGCGCGTCATGTGCGGCATGGCCGTCTCGAGCAGCTCCGATGCGTGCCGCGCGAGCAGCTGCGCGCCGTCGTCGATCGTCATCCGCGCGCGCGGCTCCTCCGGCGGTACGCCGCACATCGCCGACAGCGCGCGGTCGACGGCGTCGAGCGTGGGCATCACATGCGCCTCGCGCCGCGAGAGCGACGAAAGCCCGTGGCGCACGAGCTGCGCCTGCAGCCGCGAGTGGTCACTCGCGCGCAGCGCCAGGTAGTGCGCCAGGTTCGCGGCGCTGCGGCGCTGCGCGATGGGCAGCGCGTCGATCGTGGGTTGCAGCGAACCCTCGCGCGCGGAAGCCTGCGCGCGCAGTGCCCGGACTTCATCGAGGATCTCGCGCGGTTCGGCCATGCTCACACCTGTGCGAATGAATCAAACGGCAGCATGCCGAGCTCGACGTCAGGCAGCCGCTTCTGGAAGTTGCGGATCGACCACTCGTCGCTGAAGAAGATCACCCGGCGGCCCGACGCATCGATGCCGTGCGTCGCGTCGGAGAGGAGCTCGGGCAGGTAGTCCTCGGCCGCGCCCGGCTTGCGCCACCAGCGCACATGCTGCCAGCGCGCCTTCTCGAGCCGTGATTCCGCGCCGTACTCGGCCTTGAGCCGGTACTGCACGACCTCGAACTGCAGCGGTCCGACGGCGGCCAGGATCGGCGTCTTCACCTGGCTGGTGCCGATCTCCATCTGCTGCACGACGCCTTCCTTGAGGAGCTGGTCGACGCCGAGCCTGTACTTCTTGGAGTTGCCCGGCTGCGGATTGGTGAGGTACGCGAACACCTCGGGCGTGAACTGTGGGATCTCGCTGAACCGGATGGTGCGGTCCTCGGCCAGGGTGTCGCCGATCTGCAGGATGTCGTGGCCGATGATGCCGATCACGTCGCCGGCCTCGCCTTCCTCGACGGTCTCGCGCTCCTGCCCGAACAGCTTCTGTGCGCTCGACAGGCGGATCTTCTTGCCGCTCTGGACGTGCACCACGCTCATCTCGCGCTCGAACCTGCCGCTCACCACGCGGATGAACGCGATGCGGTCGCGGTGCTTCGGGTCCATGTTCGCCTGGATCTTGAACACGAATCCGCTGAAGCCCTCGTCCTTTGGCTCGATGATGCGCTCGCCCGAGCGGCGCGGTCCCGGGTCTGCGGAATGCTCGAGGAATCCGTCGAGCAGGAGCTGCACGCCGAAGTTGTTGGCGGCGCTGCCGAAGTAGACCGGCGTGATCTCGCCCGCGAGCACGCGCGCGCGGTCGAACTCCGCGCCCGCGCCCTCGAGCATCTCGAGTTCGTCGCGGCCGCGGGCGTAGATATCGGGGTCGATGCGCGAGGTGATCGCGGGATCGTCAAGGCCGAGCACCTGCACCGGCGCCTCGCGCATGCCGCCCTTGGTGCGCTCGAACAGGTGGAGCCGCTTGTCGAGCCGGTCGTACACGCCGCGGAACTCAGGTCCGTTGCCGAACGGCCAGTTCACGGGGAACGCACCGATCCCGAGCACGCTCTCGAGCTCGTCGAGCAGCGCGATCGGGTCCTTGGTCGGCCGGTCGCACTTGTTCATGAAGGTGAAGATCGGCACGCCGCGGCGGCGGCAGACCTCGAACAGCTTGCGCGTCTGCGGCTCGATGCCCTTGCCGGCGTCGATGACCATGACCGCCGCGTCGACCGCGGTGAGCACGCGGTAGGTGTCCTCGCTGAAGTCCTTGTGGCCTGGCGTGTCGAGCAGGTTCACGCGGTAGCCGTTGTAGTCGAACTGCAGCACCGTCGACGAGATCGAGATGCCGCGCTGCTTCTCGAGCTCCATCCAGTCCGACGCCGTCGCGCGCTGGTCCTTGCGCGCGGTCACCGAGCCGGCGAGGGCCACGGCGCCGCCATACAGCAGGAACTTCTCCGTGAGGGTCGTCTTTCCTGCGTCGGGGTGCGAGATGATCGCGAAGGTGCGGCGGGGGAGTTGCTGCGGCATGGCGGGGAAGGGGGATTCTCGCAGATTTCGCCCCGCATTTCTCCCCGCCGCGCGCGGCTATCCTCCCGCCGTGCTTCTTCCCCACCTCAACGATTTCCGTGACCGCATCGCCGCCCGCGACGCCGACTGGCGCGCAGGCGCCGTCGTCTACCAGGTCTTCGTCGACCGCTTCGCGCCTGCCGAGAACTTCCACGCGAAGACCAGCCTGTACCCCGCGCCCAAGCGGATGCGGCACTGGCACGAGACGCCCGCCAAGGGGCACTTCGTCGAGAGCGCGGGCGTTTGGAGCCACGAGATCGACTTCTGGGGCGGCGACCTGCAGAGCGTGCGCGCCAAGCTCGGGCACCTCGAGGCGATCCGCGCCGATGTCCTGTACCTGAACCCGATCCACCTCGCGTACACCAACCACAAGTACGACAGCGCCGACTACCTCGAGATCAGTCCCGAGTACGGCTCGCGCGCCGACCTGCGGATGCTCGTGGGCGACGCGCACGCACGCGGGCTCAAGGTCGTGCTCGACGGCGTCTTCAACCACGTTGGCAAGCGCCACCGCTTCTTCGAGGAGGCGATGCGCGACCCGCACAGCCCGTACCGCTCGTGGTTCTTCATCGGCAGCGAGTATCCGAACGGATACCGCGGCTGGGCCGACGTCGCGAACCTGCCCGACCTGCATGTCGAGCGCGACGAGGTGCGCGACCACCTCTGGCGCGGTCACGACAGCGCCGTGCGCTCGTACCTCCGCGATGGCGTCGACGGATGGCGTCTCGACGTGGCCAGCGACCTCGGCCCGCACTTCCTGCGGGAGCTCACCGAGGCCGCGCACGCCGAGAAGCAGGGCTCGCTCGTCGTGGGCGAGATCTGGAACGCGCCCGCCGGCTGGGACCGCGCGCTCGACGGCATCCTCAACATGAACCTGCGCATGACGCTGCTCGACTACTGCGCCGGCCGCGTCGACGGGCACGCGACCGCGCACCGCCTCAAGGACATGGTCGACGACGCGGGCATCGAGTTCATCCTGCGCTGCTGGAGCACGCTCGAGAACCACGACACGCCGCGGCTCGCGCGCCTCGTGCCCGACCACGCCGCACGCCGCATCGCGCACACGCTGCAGGCCGCGCTGCCCGGCTCGCCGAACCTCTACTACGGGCAGGAGGTCGGCACCGACGGCGACGCCGATCCCGAGAACCGCGCCCCGATGCGCTGGGACCTCGTGCGCGACGACCACGAGGAGTGGTCGTACATGCGCCGGCTCTATTCGACGCGCCGCGCGCTGCGCGCGCTCGCCAAGGGCGATGTCGTGTTCCTGAGCGCGCGCCGGCTGCTCGCGTTCCTGCGCACCACCGACCGCACGCTCGAGACGGTGATGGTCCTCGCCAACATGGAGGATGCCGCCGTCACCGAGACGCTCTCGGTGCGCGACGGCCGCATCATGGCCGGCACCGACTTCCGCGACGCGCTCGACTACGACCGCGCTGATGCGATGCAGGTGAATGTCCAGATGGGCTTCGCTACCGTGAC
>CAIOCH010000133.1 GCA_903856525.1 uncultured bacterium
GAGTCGACGCCGCTGCCGCTCCGCGAGATGGCGGCGTTCCTCTTCGGGCATGACGCCGACACGTCCGCGAGGCTGGTTGTTGGCGGCGAGATCGCCCTCGCGGTCACGCTGATCGTGTGCGGAAGCCGTTGGCTCGCGATCACGGGAGCCGTCGCGTCGGCCTTCGTGGCGCTCGCCTGCGTCTCGGCCGCGCTTCGCGCACCCGACGCGATGCGGGCCGTGATCTGGCCCTCCGTGGCGCTCGCGGGAAGCGTGGGATCTGCGCTCCTGACCGCGCGCTTCGGCAATCGGCCGCAGGCGACCAAGGCGGTTCCGCGGGAGTCATCCGGCCCGCGCCGCGGACTGTCGCCCGCATGGACCGCGCTTGGGGCCATCGCCGTGGCGTCGGTCGCGGGAAGGCTGGCCGTTTCGGCGCAGTTCCGTGACCCTGCGACGGAGACCCCGCAACAGAAGTCGGGGGCCATGGCGATCGACCTCGACATGCGCCCCTACATCGGCGCGCCCCTCGCCGAATCACCGATCGGCACCTACCTGCCGCGCGTGGTGGCGCAGATCGGCAACGACACCGCGTTCATCGTGTTCTACAACCCCGCATGCGATGCATGCCACACGCTGTTCGAGTCGAGCTTCAGCCAACCCCGTCTCGAGCGGGTGGTCGCGATCGAGATTCCCTTGGCCGACAATGCGACTTCGGCGGCGGCAGCGGAGTACCACGGCCCCATCGAATGCCCATCCTGCGAGTTCGACATGCTTCCGCCGGGGCCGCTCTGGCTGGTTGCACCGCCCATGACCGTGAAGGTCGAGCGCGGCGTGATCACCTGCGTGGCCGACCGCTTCGGCGGTGACTGCGTGAATCCTCAGCAGTGACCGGTCTGCGCAACGGCGATACCGATGCGAAGCCGATCGACCACGATCGATCGACCTGCTGCACATGCGAAGGTGTGCGGTGCGCGATCGCCGCTGGCGACGATCGCGCTGATCCGCTCCACCACCGACCTCCGCAGTTCCGTGCCCGCATGGCGTGCCATGCGCGCCAGCACTTCGCTGCGCACGGCGGGATGCAGCGACTCGAACGACTCCCGGCCGATCGCAACCTTGCCCGACGGAAGCGCTGCAGCCGCGAGTTGGTCGCGCAGGTCGAGGAGCCGCGCGCCATCGGCAAAGAGTGGACCACATCCATCCACGATGCGTCCGAGGAGCACCGCCGCATGGCCATCGCTTCGCAGCGCCCCGCGATCGCGGAGTTGATTCGAGGGGTCCTCGACCCAATCCACGCCCAGTTCGGAGAGAAACTCCCGGAGTTGCCCACGCCTGCAATCGAGGAGCGGGCGTGCAACCTGTAGACCGTCCTCGAACGCGCGCATGGGGAGCAGCGCCGCAAGTGCATCGACACCCATGCCGCGCGCGAGACCGATGAGAAGGGACTCCGCGCGATCCTCGGCCTGATGGGCGAGCAGCAGCATGCTGGAGCCGAACTCGGCGCAGGCGGCCCTGCATGCGGCGAGACGTGCCTGACGCGCCGCATCGAGACGGTTGCCCTCCCGCGCGACCTGCACCGTCTGGGCCTGCGCCCAACCGAACCCGAGCGCCTGGGCGCGGGAGACGACCATCTCGGCTTCGCCGCGCCCCTCGTCGCGGAGGCCGTGGTCGATCGAAACCACGGCCGTGCGCTGCAATGCACCGGCCTGCCTGGCGCGGATCGCGCCGACCAGCATCATCATCGCCATCGAGTCGCTTCCACCGCTCACTCCGAGCACGATGCGCTCACGGGCGCAGACGCCGGCGTCGTCGAGTGCGCGGCCCACGATGTGCGCCAGCGGATGCCGCGATCCGCGCAGGAACAGCACCTCGGGATCGGGTTCCCTCACCGCAAGGCCAGTGTCCGACCGTGTCACCGCCGAACATCCGTCGCCGGGACGCGCGGTCGACCCGCGGGTTCGGCGAGTTTGGCGGGAGGCTCGATCTCCACCGTCGCCTTCAGCGACACGGGGGACGGCATCTCGTAGCGAAAGCGAACCCGACCGAGCTTCTCCATCATGTCGGAGATCGCCGAGAGCCCCTTCGACACCCGATCCTGCACACCAGGCGTGGTGAGCGGTTGCCAACGCCGCATGAGCGCAGCGGCACGCGGACCGTCGCAGAAACCGGCGCCCGAAATCGCGGGGCGCTCCTCATCGCTGCACGAGGCGATGGCCAGACGCTCCTCCACCTCGAGCAGCCAGCGCGGATCGCTCGCATAGAGCTGCCAGCCACCGCAGGGCGTGCTGACGGTTCGCCACGACAGGCTGCTCGCGCCGAGCTTGAACATGCTGCCCAGATAGCGGTCGACGAAGGGCCCCAGGTCGGGCGTGCGCCGCAACTCGACCATCTGGTCGGGCGTCTGCGCCGTCGGAACCGCCGCAGGACCCGCGGCCTGGTCGCTGCGCGCCGGCTCGATGCCGCGCGCCAGTCCGCAACACACGCCGCGCATCAAGTGGTCCTGGTCGCCGCGCGCCTGCTCGGCGTCCTCCACGCGCCAGGCGCAGGCGATCGCGGGCATGGCATGCTCCCGCGACGCGCCCACGAGAAAGATCCGCTCTCCCGAGAGGTTCGCGCGCATCGCGGGTGATGGAACCAGCTCGGGCAGCAGCGCCAGCCAGAATGCATCCGCGCGTGCAGGACTCCCGTTGGCGGGGTTGGACATCACCAGCACGGCGCGGTCCTCGAACGCGCGGACCAGATGCAGGTCGAGCGCGTGCCGACCACCGGCGAGGCCGAGCGGCGCTTCCTCGTACGACCCGAGGATCTCGGCCCGTAGCCCGCGCTTCTCTCCGCGTAACGCCATGGTCGTGGCGCCTCCCGAGGGCGCTCCGTGCCGCAGGAACATGCGCACGGGCGCATCGCTCGCGAGGAGCGGCTGCACGAGCGGATCACCCAGCAGCGACTGCACGGGATCCTCGTTGGGAATGCGGCGTGCCGCGTCGTCGAGTGCGAGCCGGCCCTCGGGCGAGAGCGGTGCAACCAGAAGCCAACCGCCCACGCGGCGCATGACGAGCCGCTCCGCGGCGCTTTCAAATCGGCCGGGGGACATCATCTTGCCGCGCAGCATGCGGAGCACATGCTCGCAGCGCTGATCGTCGCTTTCGAAGCCGAGCAGCCAGGTCGAGCCAGCCTCGCCGCCAGCGATGAAGAAGGCGACGCGACCACCGAAGACATCGCGCGCGACCTTCTCGCCGGGAGCGTTGGCGCGCTTGAGGAGCAGATCGAACGTGGCCGTCGCGTCCTCGCCGGCGAACGCCTCGAGAACCGGACGCATCAGCGACCCACGATCACCCTCGAGCAACTCCGTGATGCCGCGGGCATCGATCGCCAGCTCGGCGCTGCGGGGAGCCAATGCGAAGCCCGCGTTGTCGCAACGAGCGGACCGCGCCCAGCCGGCAACCGCAACGAACACGAGCGCGACAACGAGGGAGCGGACTCGGAGAGGCGTCATCGCACTGCTCAGGACTTGCGGAAGGGTGCGGTGGCTTCCTGTGGGGGCGTGACGGTCGCGGCCGGCTCCGGCGCGGGCGCCGATTCGGCTGCGAAGGGAGACACGACGGCTCGGATCGCTTCGATTCCATCACTCATGGCGCGACCACGGCTCCGCAGGCTCGACTCCACCACGTTCGCCACGGCCGTGCCACCCGAGCCAGCGGCATGGTTGGCCACCGCGGCATCGCGCACGAGCGGCAACGCGCACAGGATGGTGATCACCACCAGTGCCGCCATGCCGTAGGGGAGCACGCGTCGCGGAAAGTCGCAGAGGATGACATCGGCGAGTTCCTCGGCGCGCCGGGCGTCGGCGGCACGGCCGGAGGAGCAACGCGCCTCGCGGCGCAGCGCGAGGAGAATGCGGACGAGCACACGCTCGGCGCGACTGCTCATGGCAGCACCTCGCTCGCATCGCAGACACCCGTGCGCTCGATGGCATCGAGCATGCGGCGTCGGGCGCGGAAGAGATGGCTCTTGACGGTGCCCTCGGGCATGCGGAGCTCCTCGGAGATCTGCTGCACCGACCAGCCCTGCTGGTGGAACAGCAGCACGATCTCGCGCTGCGGGCTGACGAGTGCGTCAAGCGCGACCTGGACCAGCTGCGTCACGCGGCCCGTGCGCTCGGCCTCCTCGACTTCGGCCGCAGGGGTACGGGTATCGCCGGCGCGGTACTCCACCACCTCGCTGTCGGGGGTGGGCTTCATCTTCTGCTGGTGGTTCACCAGCAACCGCTTGCCAATGGTGAAGAGCCAGGTCGAGAAGCGGAACCGCTCGTCGAATCGATCGAGCGACCGGATGACGCGCACGAACGCCTCTTGGGACAGATCCTCCGCGAGGTCGCTCTGACCGCAGAGCCGGAAGAGGAAAGCCTCCAGCGGGCGCTGGTACGAACGGATGAGAAGGGCAATCGCCTCACGATCGCCGCGGCGCGCGCGTTGGATCGTCTGGCGTTCGGTCTGTGGATCCAGCATGGGCGTCCCTACTCCGTTGGGGGCCTCTTCTCGTCGCGTTCCTCGGACCGCGCCCACGAAAGGCGGCAAGCGAGTGTACGGTCGGATGGCACGATCGTTCCCGATTTTCAGGGATCGCCGCAAAGTCTCGGCCCGCCGGAACGCCCGGTCGCGGCCCGAAGACGCGCTCGGAACGCCCGGAAGCCAACCTGCGAGGGACGCAGGCGGCTTCCGGGGCATCTGGGGTCGAGGACCTTTGGGGTCGAGGACCTTTTGGGGTCGAGGGCTTTCGGGGTCGAGGGCTTTCGGGGGAATCACGGATCGGCCTCTGGTCGCCGCGCCAGCCGGGCAACGGCACCATCGGAGCGGTGCGGACCGCCCTACTAGGCCGCCCGTGGTCGACGGCGGGCTTGCGCGCTGGTGTCCTGCCCCTGATGGGCACCCTGCGGCTTCTCGGCCGTCCGACCGTGACGTTCGAATGTCTGCCGCAGGACGGAGAGCATCTCAAAGGGAGTGTCAGCGGCGAACTGGGCGCCGATCTCGTCCGCCAGCCCCGGGACCCGCTCGAAGACCCCTCCTCCTACTCCGATGAAGAGACCAGGGA
>CAIOCH010000134.1 GCA_903856525.1 uncultured bacterium
CTGATCGGCGACCCGAGCGGCAAGAGCGCCGAGCGGCAGCTGCTCACGCGCGAGCTCGTCGAGCACAATGTCCGCAGCCAGCAGCGGATCTTCGAACGCTTCCTCGACTTCAACGGCACCAACGGCGCCGTCATCCGCAACAACGTCGACTGGCTCAGCGGCATGTCGTACCTCGACATGCTGCGCGACGTCGGCAAGCACTTCAGCGTCAACCAGATGGTCGCGCGCGACTCGGTTGCATCGCGGCTCGAGGGGCGCGAGCAGGGGATCAGCTACACCGAGTTCAGCTACATGATCCTGCAGGCGTACGACTTCCTGCATCTCTTCCGCAGGGAGGGGTGCTCGATCCAGCTCGGCGGCAGCGATCAGTTCGGCAACATCGTCTCGGGCATCGATCTCATCCGACGCCTCGAGCAGGGCGAGAGCTTCGGCGCAACCTGCCCGCTGGTGACGACGAGCGATGGCCAGAAGATCGGCAAGACCGAGAAGGGCGCCATCTGGCTGACCGCCGACAAGACGAGCCCGTACCGCTTCTACCAGTACTGGCTCAACACCACCGACGCCGACGCCGTGAAGTTCCTCAAGTGGTTCACCTTCCTCGACGCGGACGCCATCCAGGCGCTCGCGCATTCGCTCGCGCACGATCCGGGCAAGCGCGAGGCGCAGAAGACCCTCGCTGCCGAGATGACCCGCATGACCCACGGCGCGACCGAGCTCGCGCGGGCGATCGCCACCAGCGAGGCGATCTTCTCAGGCGACGTGAAGAGCCTCGACGCCGCGCAGATCGCAGAGATCGCCGCCGATCTCCCCTCGACGGAGGTCGCGTCGGCCGCCCTGTCCGCCGGCGTTGGCATCGTCGACTTCATCACGGGCACGAGCTGCGCCGCGAGCAAGCGCGAGGCGCGCGAGTTCGTGCAGAACGGCGCGGTGAGCGTGAACGGCGAGAAGGTCGGCGCGGACTGCACGGTCCGAAGCGAGCATGTGCTGCCCGGCGGGGTGATCCTCGTCCGCCGCGGCAAGAAGGCGTATCACGCGGTGCGCGTGGTCCGCGGCTGACGAGCCGGGCTGAAGCGTCCGGCTGGGTGGCGTTAGGCCGAGGCGTTCCCGCCGGTCGCGCGGGCCAGGGCGGGGCGGCGACCTACGGCTGCATGCTCCGCACCCGCACGCGCACCGGATCGATGCGGGCGCGGCCGACGACCGCCGCGACATCGGCGGGTAGCGCGACCGGAACCTCTGTGACCGCGCCCACGGGACTCGCGAGGAAGCCCTCGCCCACGATGGCCTCGACGGTGACGGGTTCGACGAGCCGCGGCAGCAGCGGTTCCGGTATCCAGATGGAGACGACCTGAGGATCGGCGACCGCAGTGAGCACGGCGGTGCCGCCGGCCGTGCGCACGAGCACGCGCGCCTCGCGGCGGATGACGGTCTCGATGGCCACGTTGGCGATGGAGGGCTGCACCGACTGCACGCGCACTCCGATTTCCTCGATCGCCGGCATGGCGGCGATGAGTTCCGCCAGCGACACCTCGTGGCCGCCGGGGGTGCTGGGAATGCCTGCCGTTCCCACCACGATGTCGAAGACGCGACCATTCACGGCGTTCACCGCGTCCTCGACCTCCGACTTGGAGCCGTTGAACTGGATGCGAACCGAGATGGGTTCCTCTGGGCCGACCGACTGCGTGTCGGCGGCCGAGGGCACGAAGTGGATGCGGCAGTTGGCCTCTGCGGACTGCCGGGTCTGGCTGGAGGCCCAGATCCAGATGAGCGCGGCCGTGGCAGTGACGGTGGCGAAGGACAGCAGGCGCTCCCTCCACGACTCGTGGGGCTTCGCGTGGTTCCGACCGCCGTGGGCGCGCGCAACAGTCATGGTGCTGCCTCCCCTCGTCGATCGACGACGAAGCCAGGGGCCTGCGCGGCGAGCCTGCTCAGGAGTTCCTCGCGCAGCTGTCGCGCGGGAATCGGTTCGGAGAGCTTGCCCGACTCGGCGATGCGGATGCCGCCGGTTTCCTCGCTCACCACCACGGCCAGGCAGTCGTTGTCATGCGTGACTCCGACGGCGGCGCGGTGCCGCGAACCAAGCGACTTGGACAAGGTGCCCTCCTCTGCCAGTGGCAATTGCACACCCGCGCCCCAGATCCGACCATTGCGGATGACCACCGCCAGGTCGTGCAGGGGCGAGTTGGGCCAGAAGATCGACTGGAGGAGCGTTGCCGACACCTTCGCGTCCAGCTCCTGTCCGCCCTCGAGGTCGCCCACGCCGATCTGCCGCTCGATGACGATGAGCGCGCCGAAGCGGTTGCGCGAGAGGAAGTCGGCGGCGTCGGCGATCTCCTCGGCCAGGCCCGAGGCGTTGGCGCGGCGCGCGGAGAAGAGTTGTGCGCGGCCGAGCCGCCCCATGGCCGCCCGCAGCTCGGGCTGGAAGACCACCACGAGCAGGATCGCGAGCAGGTTGAACGCGCGGTCGAAGAGGAATCGCAGGCGCGAGAAGCCATCGGTCGCGTCGCCGAAGATGCGGATGACGAGGGCGAGCGCCACCGCGACGAGGAAGAATCCCTTGACCACGCCTGCGCCGCGCGTTCCGCGCAGGAAGCGGAACATGCCATAGACGCCCAGCCAGATGACGGCGAACTCGAGTGCGACCTCGAGCGGCCCGTCGGCCCGGAACACATCGGAAATGGAGACCTCGGAAATGGTGCCCATCGCGTCGGCGATCATACGCGTCAGCCCGTATGATCGCCGCTCCAATGAGCAGGATCTCGACCACCTGGGACATCGGACGTTCCTCGGGGCAGTGCGCCGCGACCGGTGCACCGCTCCATCCCGGCCAGCACTGCATCGTGGCGCTCGTCGAGCGCGAGGAGGACCCGTCGTCGCCGCTGGTGCGGCTCGACTTCTCCGAGCAGGGGTGGGATTCGCCGCAACGGCCGAAGGGCGTGATCGCCTTCTGGCGCGCCCAGGTGCCCGAGCCCAACGCCAAGCGCCGCGGTTTCGTCGACGACCAGACGCTGCTGGATCTCTTCGACCGTCTCGGCACGGATGATCGCCCGCATCGCGTGCGCTTCCGCTTCGTGCTCATGCTGCTCCTGGTGCGCAAGCGCCTGCTCCGCGTGGTCGGGACCGAGAGTGCGGGAGGCGTGGAGACCTGGATGGTGCTGCCGAGGGGATCCGCCGAAGGCGAGGCTTCCTCGCCGGTGGTCAATCCCAAGCTCGACGAGGCGTCCACCCGCGAGGTGACGGAACAGCTCGGCGAGGTGCTTGATGGTGCGTGGTGAGCGCGCGATGCCCGCGTGGCGGCGCGTAGGCGCACTGCTGGGCCAGCCGGCGTGTGCGGTCGCCGTCGCCGCAGCGGTTTCGTGCGGACCACGGGCGGAACCGGTCCCGGGCGGCGGGCTGCGCACCAGCGAGATGCTCCGCATGGAGCAGGCCGAGGCGGAACAGCGCTTTGCCGAGTGGATCGTCGCGCACAACATCCGCGTGGGGCGGCTCGAGACATTCGAGTCGCGGGCGTCGCTGGAACTGCGCTACAGCGATGCCGACGGCGCGCACTTCGACCAGTGCGAGGCGGACCTCTTTCTTGCGGCGGGCGGACGCGGCGCGGTGCGGGCCACGAAGGTGGGCAACAACCTGCTCTGGGTGGGCAGCGACGGAACGCGTGGATGGGTCTTCCTGCTGGAGAAGGATCCGACCGCGCTGATCGTGCATGACCGCATCGACGAAAGCCTGTTCGCCCGCTCGCTCAACGGCGGTACCGCGCCGGGCGCGGCGTTCCTGCTGCTCGCGCCGCAGAGCGTGCGGACGCTGGCGGGAATGCGCGAACTGCCGTCCGATGCCGTGGTCCGGCGTGTCGAGGGCGCCGCCGCCGACGCGCCGCTCGAGGCGCGCTTCGAACTCGTCTATCAGCCGTTCGCGGGGGTGGACGCCACGGTGCGTTTCGGGGTGGACGGATTGCCGGCGCAGGTGCGTGTGCTCGATCGCAGCGGCGCTGTGCGGCTGGAGGCGCGGCTCGCGGAGTACATGCCCGCGCAGGCCGCCAATCTCGCGCAGGGCGCATGGCCCAAGGTGCCGCAGCGCATCGAGGTCGACGCGCGCGAGGTGGCCGGGGGCGCGCCGGCATCCGAGGTGCGCATCTATCTCGACGGTCCCATCGCCATGGCCAAGCGCATGAAGCCACGCTTCTTCGCCCTCGAGGACCTCACGGCGCAGTTGCGGCCCGACTCGGTGCAGCATGTGATCGCGGCCGATGGGTCGCCCGGTGGTTCATGAACGTGCGCGGCGAGCCCGCCAATCGTGCCGCCATGGGCCCCGCGCGCGCGGTGCTGCGGATGGTCGTGTTGATGATCGCACTGCTGGCGCCGTGCTCGCGCAGCCTGGGTGACCTTCCGGGCACCATCCGTCTCTCCGCCGCAGGCGAGGGGCATCTCTGGTGGGTGGTCAAGGCCGCCCCCGAGCCGGATGCGCGGTCGCGGGCAGCATCCGTTGCCGACAGCGACGGTGGCTTCGCGCTGCTCCATCACGCCGCAGACGCACCGGCGCCGACCGAGCGGCTGGTGTCGCGCTTTGCCGAGGAGCCGGCGGCGATCGCCGCCGAAGGCCAGCGTGTGGTGCTCTTCACGCGCGCCGACCGACCCGGGGCCTACTTCGTGGTGAGCATGTTCGCCGCCAAGAACGAGACGGTGGGGCACTGGTACACGCTGCCGCGCGGTGCTCCCATGGTGCTGGACGCGCCGCCCGTCCACGGCGACATCCGTGCAGTGGCGATCGCCGGTGATGCGCTGGGACTGCTGCTGCGGCTCGAGCGGACCGATCCGGGCCTGCCGGAACGATACTGGTTCGGGACGATTCCCTGCGAATCGGGCGCCGATGCGGTGTGGACCGAGCGGCCCTTGCCGCCTCTCGACCTCGCGGAGCCTGTCCGGCTGTTCGCGCGGAGTGGCGGCTTTGCCGCTGTAGGCGCGGCTGCCGACGGTGCAGCCGTGCTTGCGTCCTTCGAGGACAGTCGGTGGAGTGTGGAATCACTCCGCCGCGGGAGCTCCGCCGGTGCTGGCTCCGCGGATCGCATGGACCCGCGGGGTGTCATCGGAGCATTCGCCCTCGCGGGTCGCCCCGTGGTCGTGGAGCGGGTTCCGGCGAAGCAGCAGGAGCCCGTCGGCGGTGCAGGGCACGCAGGTGATCCGACCGCCGCCCCCAACCGCATTCGCCTGGGATTCGTGCGCGCGGGCGCCCTGCAGCCATGGGCCGATTTCGCCGAGCCGGTGCGCCCGTGGAGCGTGGGTCCATTCCATGCCGAGGGGGCGACGATCCGCGCCGCACTCCTCGAGATCGGCGAGCGCGGCCGAGGGGTGGCGCGGGCGCTACCGCTCTCGGCGTCCGAACCGGAGCCGGTGGTCGAGCTCGCTCCACCTGGCTTCGCCTCCGGCAGTTGGATCCATCTTCCCATCGTGGGCGTGCTGTCCGTGGCGTTGGTGCTGGGCGCCGTGATCTTCGGGTCCGATGCCTACCTCGATAGCCGTCTCGCGGCCGCTGGTGTGGCGACAGCGGTTGCCCGCGTGCATCGCCGGACTGCGCGGGGCGCGCGTCTCGGACGGCGGGCGCTCGCCATGCTCATCGATCTGCTGCCTGGTCTCGTGGGCGTCTGGCTTGTTGTCCGCGGGTCGCCTCTGGAACTGCTGCAGATCCCGGCGTTCCAGACCAATCTCGCCGCCGCGGTGCCTTCGCTGGTGGTGTTCGGCGCCGGATGGCTGGTGGCGACCGTGGGCGATGTCGCGGCAGGCCGATCACTCGGCAAGCGTCTCGTCGGCCTCCGCATCGTCGCCGCGCGTGGTGGGCCGGCGTCGCCCGGCCGCCGCTTGGTGCGCTCGGTGGCGTCACTGGTCACCGTGGCCAACCCCGTCGTCATGCTGCTGGTCCTCCTGCACCCCAAAGGCGATGGCCCCGCCGAGATGCTCTCGGGCACGGCGGTCGTGGACGCGGCGGAGGCCGACGCGGATGAGGCCGCGTCTGCCAATGGTGATGGGTCCAGCCAGGGTCGGTAGCAGCCGGAACCGCACGTTCGGGGCCCCACCTCTGGGGTTCCACGTCTGGGGTTCCACGTCTGGGGCTCCAGATGTGGGGCTCCAGATGTGGGGCTCCACGCCGTTGGCCAGCATCGACTCACGGCCACTTCGACTCGGATCGAGCAGTTTCTGCCTTTTGAGGATTCTCTTCCTGCCTGCCGATGAACCGAACGGGCGGAGTCCCGCCGGGATTTCTCTTTGATCCCGGGGGCTCCCCGCACCGTTCGGATCCGCCTGCTCGTGGCGGAGGTGTGAACGGGGTCCGCGGCGCGGGCCGACGGAAAGGCGACACGCGGACGATTGGCGCCAAGGAGTGGCGCGACATGGTGCGAAGGCACGCTCGGAAGGATTCTGAGAAGCGCGATGGCTGAGACCTCCACAACCGTTTCGGGTACTCCGACCGCGAGCGCGGCCGCGCCGCGCGGGCTGGCTGCGCTGCTGCGCGACGGTTGGCAGGTGCCGCTGCTGGTGGTCGCCATGGTGGGACTCGCCTCGGCGTTCTGGTACGCCAGATCGAACAGGGCTCCCAATCAGTGGGACGAAACGCTGGCGCAGGCGACCGCGCAGATCGACGCACGCGAGTTCGCCGTTGCCGCGCAGATCCTCGAGGAGGTCATCGCGCCGCACCTTGCATCGGCGCCCGATGGGTTCGCCGGCCGCTTCGAGGCGGCGCGGGTCGATCTCGCGGCGGAGCAACTGAAGTCGGCCGACGGCGCGTCGGCGGATGCCTACGGGCAGGTCGCCAAGCGATATGAAGCGCTCATGAAGGAGTTCGCCGAGCGGGGGAGCGAACTCAGCGATGCGCAGATGGCGCGCTACGGCGCGATGCTGCTGGGCGCGGGCCGCGAGTCCGATGCTGTGGCCGCCGCTGCGAACGCGGGCGATGGCGATCGCGCGCGGCGACTCGCGTCGCGGCTCGGCCGACGCTCGCTCGAGCAGGCGTACGGTGACGCACAGGCCGATCCGCGCAAGGTGGATGCGTTCTTCGATGCATTCGAGGAGTTCCGCGCCGCCCCGCAGCTTTCGGCAGAGGACCGCGCGTGGAGCGCCGGACTCGCGGGGCGCATGCGGCTGGCGACGGGACACGCGGCGGCGGCGATCGAGCGCCTGCTCGTCGAGCTTCCGCGGGCCGATGGCGCCGCATCGCGCGGCGACACCGTGTCGGCCGCGCAGTTCGCCGAGCTGTGGTACCTCCTCGGCGAGGCGTTCCGCCGCGAGGGCGTGCTTGGCGATGCCGAGCACACGCTGCTGCAGGCGCGCCTCTTTGTGACGCCGGCAGCGCCGCTCGCGGGCGAGATCGACCTGGCGCTGGGCCTCACCAAACTTGCAACCGGGCAGGCCGAGGAGGCGCACGGCATCCTCGACCGCGCCGTGCTCACCGAGCATCCGGCGGAGATCAAGTCGGCGCTTATCCTCGCTCGTGCGAGGGCGAGCGCGGCGTTGTCGCGCGTCGAGGATTCGCTGCGCGACTTCGACGAACTGCTGGCGCTGGCGGAGAAGTCGCGGCTGTCGGCGGGGCTCGCGGGCGATGCGCAGCGCGCATTGAACGAGCTTGCGCGCTCGGCGCTGGGCGCGGAGGACTTCGAGACCGCGATCGCCTACTCCGAACGCGCTGCGGCGCTCGACGGAACCGGGTCCGAGGGAGCGTTCGCGCTCGCGACGCTCGCCGAGAGCGCTGCCCGCCATGCGCGGGCCATGCGTGCCGCCGAGGTCGAGTCGGTCGGGAGCCTGTCCGCGATCGAGCCTGGGGCGCGGGCGCGCATCAACCGGGTCTTCCGTCGCGCCGGCGAGGCCTATGCCGGGTACCTCGACACGGAGTCTGCCAAGGAACTGTCCAACATCGAGCGCGCCGAGCTTCATTTCGGTGCCGCCGACAGCTTCGACTGCGCGGGTGAGTCGGCGCAGGCGCTCGTCCATTTTGAGCGGTCGCTCGCGCTGCTGCCCGAAGGCGACAGCAGGCGGACGGAGCGGCTGCTGCGCATCGGCGACATCCGCGCGGCGGCGCGCGAGTTCGACAAGGCGCGCGAGGCGTACGAGGGCGTCTACCGCATCACGCAGAACGATCCGCGCGTGGCCATGCCGCTTTGTCGCGTGCTGGTCGACTCGGGCGACACCACCCGCGCCATCGCGGAACTCGGGCGCATACTCGACGGCCACGCGGGATTGCGGCCTGACAGCGAGCAGTACCGCGAGGCGCTCGATCTGTCCGCGCGGCTGTCCTTCGAGCGCGGCGACTTCACGGCGAGTGCGGAACGGCTGTCGGAGCTGATCGAGCGCGATCCAGCCGCCGGCCCGATGGGCGAGCGGCAGTTCCGCCTTGCGCAGAGCCTGCAGGCGATCGCACGCCAGGCCGCGGAGGAGTCGCGCGGAGACGGACTCACCGGCTCGCGCCGAGGGCAGTTGGAGCGCATCGCCGCCGAGCGGACCCGCGATGCGCAGCAGTCGTACCAGCGCGCCATCGAGGTGCTCGAGTCGCAGGGTCGCGCGCTGGACGGGCTCGGGCGCGACATGCTGCGCAACGCCTACCTGCAGCGCGCCCACTGCGCCTTCGACCGCGGCGACCACAAGGAGGCGATCGACTTCTACGAGGCGGTCGACCGAAAGTACGCCGATGCCGCGGCCAGCGTGCTGGCGCTGGTGCAGATCGTGAATGCCGCGGAGGCGCTCGGCGACCGCGCCCGCGCCGAGGCGGCGCACACGAGGGCGCTCCGACGCATCGAGTCGCTGCCCGACGACGCGCTCGTCGGTGATGGCGGCGTGCTCGGCCGCGACGATTGGCGCAAGTGGCTGCGAAGCCATCCGCCAGGGGCGCGCCGCGTTGCCGATGCCGAGGGTGCCGGGGCAGAGGAAGGTCGTCCATGAGCGTCGGCGACCGGACCATGCGCCTGGGTGGCGCGTCGGACGATTCGGGTTCCGTTCCCGCGGTCCGGCTCCGCGAGATCGCCGACATCCGCATCGCATCGATGCGCGCCATGCGTGCGCTCGCCGACGAGCAGCCGCGCGTGCTCGCGGCGGTCGATGCGGCGGCGCGCGGTGAATTGCCCTCATGCGACGCAGAGGCGCTGCTCTCCGATCATCTGGCTGCGCGCGAGCGCTGCATCTCCGCGATGCGCGGCGTCGATGCCGAGTGGCGCGGGCTCGCACGCGACGTGTCGTCGTGGAGCGCGGGCGACCTCCGCGACATCGCTGCGCGCTCGGCCGAGGCGATGGCGCTCCTGGCGGAGATCGACGCCGCGGACACGCGCTTTGCCGACGAACTCATCACCCGTCGCCGTGCCGCGGGCGCAGAGATCCTGCGCGCTGACAGCGGCCGTGCCGCACACCGCGCCTACGCCGGCGGTGCGCCATCGACCGAACCCCGTTTCACCGACAGGAAGGGCTGAATGAGCGCGCTCGACAACAGTGCTCCCACCCAGTCCGCGCTTCCGCAGGCGCCTGCGCCGCAGGGCGCCGACTTCGGGGAGTTCATGCGCACCTTCTCCGAGGCCATGGCGGGCCTGCAGCAGACGCATGTGGCGCTGCGCGCGCAGGTCGAGCGGCTGCAGGCCGAGCTCGCGGAGGCCAACGAGCGCCTGCGCCGCTCGCGCTCGCTGGCCGCGCTTGGCGAGATGGCTGCGGGCATCGCCCACGAGATCCGCAACCCTCTGGGTGCCATCTCGCTGAACGCCGAGCTCCTCAAGGAGGATGTGGCCGACCGCCCCGAAGCGGCGGCGAGCGTCGACAAGATCCGCCGCGCCGCCGACCGACTCGATCGCATCGTGGGCGATGTGCTGCGCTTCGCGCGCGATACGCGCGTGCACGCCGAGCCCACGAGCGCCCGCGAGATCTTCGCCATGGCGCTCGCCGACTGCGAGGGGCTGCTCGAGGAGCAGTCGGTGGAGATCCGCCTGGACATCGACGGCGGCTGCGAGTTGCGCGCCGACGGCGCGCTGGTGGCGCAGGCGGTGGCGAACCTCGTGCGCAACGCGATCGAGGCCATGCGCGGAAGTGCCGTCCGCGAGGTCACCCTTGGCGCC
>CAIOCH010000135.1 GCA_903856525.1 uncultured bacterium
CACGAAGTCGCTCGTGGCCATGCCGACGGCGCCGAAGATCTCCTCGAGCACGTAGGGCATCATGAAGAAGGTCGGACCGCAGTCGAAGGAGTAGGGGCCGGCCTCGAGACGCCGGGTGCGGCCTCCGACGACGGGCTGCGATTCGAAGATGGTGACATCGAGCCCCGACGCTGCGAGCAGCATGGCCACGGAGAGGCCGCCCGGACCTGCGCCCACGATGGCGACGGACGGGCGGTGCCGCGACGAGTTTGAGTGGCCTGATCGATGCTGGTTTGCGATCATGGGCGCCGTTTCGGGTGGGGTGGCAGGATGGATTCGGGGGTCGGGGGTGGAAGTCACGCGATTGCAAAATTCCCACAAAGCGGCGAATCTAGCAACTGCACAAAAGCGAAGATTGCGCGCCCGATGATGGCCCACCCAGATCTCGATTCCCGCCTGGCCTGGCTCCGTCGCTTTCGCGACGGGGTTCGCATGCACCATGTCGAGCTTTGCGCGTTGGCCTCGGAGGAGGTCGGCAAGTCGCCGTTCGAGGCGCTCACGGCCGACGTGATGGCGCTCGTCGCATCATGCAACTGGCATCTCCGCAACGCCCGGAAGCTGCTGAGGCCGAGGCGGGTAGGCGGCGGAGGCCTCTTTGGCCTCGGGCACGGTGTGGTCCGCCATCGCCTGCCCGTGGGCCGGGTCCTCGTGATCGCCACATGGAACTACCCTATCCAGCTCATGGGCATCCAGCTCGTGCAGGCGGTGCTCGCGGGCAACCGCGTCGTGGTGAAGCCGTCCGAGCGCGCTCCGCGCACCCAGGCGAGGCTGCTCGAGCTCGCGATCTCCGCGGCCGAGCCCGACGCCGCGATGCAGGGCGCGATCTCGGCGCGTAGCGCCACGCGCGAAGAAGGCCGCCGCGTGCTGGCGGAGGAGCACTTCGACCATGTCGTGTTCACCGGATCGACGGCCGTGGGCCGCGCGATCGCCGAGGTGTGCGCGGCACGGCTGATTCCGACGACGCTGGAGCTCTCCGGATTCGACAGCGCGATCGTGCTCGCCGACGCCGACGCCCGCGCCGCCGCGCGTGCGGTCTTCATGGGCTTTACCGCCAATGCGGGACAGACCTGCATGGCACCGCGCCGGGCGCTCGTGGAGCGCGGCGCCGCCGCGGCGTTCACCGACGAACTCGCGCGGCTCGTGGCGGGGGCGCGGCGGGTGACGCTCGTCGATGGCCAGGCGGCGCAACGGTCGCGGGCCGTTGCCGACGAGGCGATCCGCGCAGGCGGCCGCTCGATCGCCGGAGCCCTCGAGGATTGCGATGGACGCACCATGCGGCCGGTCGCGGTGCTCGATTGCCCGCCGGATTCGGAGCTCTTCCTCGGACGACACTTTGGGCCCGCGCTCGCCGTGCGCGTGGTCGACTCGATCGACGAGGCGATGACGCTGCATGCGCGCGCCGGACAGTACCTTGCCACGAGCATCTGGACGCGTCGGCCCGCTGCGGCGCTCGTCGCTCGGGTGCAGGCGTGTGGATCCAGTCTGCCGCAGGCATGCGGCTCGAGTCTCGTGCACATCAACAGCGTCCTGCTGCCCTCCGCGCATCCCGCCGTGTCGCTCTCGGGCCATGGTGCGAGCGGCTGGGGCGTCTCGCGCGGTGTCTCGGGGCTGCTCGCCCTCACCCGCGAGCTCACCGTCACTTGCACGAGCAGCCTGCTTTCGGTTCCACTCGAGGAGCCGTCGCCCAAGGTGCAGTCCATGCTCTCCAGGTTCATCGCCTGGCCGCTGCGGGTCGCCGATCCCGCCCGCGGCCGGGTGCAGTCCGCGTCCGAAGTCCGTCCCGTCCGGCATCCACAGGTTCACTCATGAAGCGCACCATCGTCGTCATCGGAGGAGGCCTCGCCGGCCTCGCGGCCGCCACCGAACTCACCACCCAGCTGCGTGGCGAGGGCGAGGTGGTCATCGTGGAGAAGAACCGCCACCTCGGCGGCAAGATGAATGTGATGAGCGAGAAGGGCTACCACTTCGACATGGGGCCCACGATCATCACCATGCCCGAGGTGGTGAGCGGCATCATCCGCCGCAGCGGCCGCAAGGTGGAGGACTACCTCGAGCTCATCCGCCTCGATCCGCAGTGGCGCTGCTTCTACGAGGACGGCACCGTGCTCGACCTCCGCGATGATCCGCAGCAGTTCGCGGCGGATCTCGACCGGCAGTTCCCCGAGGCGCGCCCGGGGCGCGGGTACCTCGAGTTCCTGGCGTACGCGCGGCGCATGTACCGCCTGAGCGAGAAGGTGTTCTTCTACAAGGACATCGGCGGCATCGGCGACATGATGCGCAAGCCGCCCACCGACGCGGGGCTCCTGGGCGACGTGCTGCGCATGCGCATGCACTCGACCGTGGCGCGCACCTCGCACCGCTCGATCACCGAGCCGCACCTGGCGCAGCTCACCGAGCACTTCATGCAGTACATCGGATCGAGCCCGTTCCTCGCGCCGGCGATCCTGTCGCTCATCGCGAGCGCGCAGGGCGACTACGGCTGCTGGTACACGATGGGTGGGACGCGCATGGTGGCCCGCAGCCTGGAGCGCATCTTCACCGAGCAGGGAGGGCGCGTGGAGCGCGGCGTTGGTGCCAAGCGGATCCTCGTGGAGGGTGGCCGCGTGACCGGCGTGGAGCTCGACGACGGGCGCACGATCGCCTGCGACACCGTGGTGTCGAACTGCGATGTGCAGCGCACCTACACCGACCTCGTGGGCACGCCCGAGGCGCGTCGGGAGCAGCAGAAGATCGCGGCGAAGTACGAGCCCGCGTGCTCGGGCATCGTGCTGTACCTCGGCCTCGACCGCAAGTACGAGCACCTGCGTCACAACTGCTTCATCTTCTCGGGCGACTCGCAGCAGGAGTTCGACGACATCTACCGCCGCGGCGAGCCTGCGGGCGATCCGACGCTGTACCTGTGCGTGCCGAGCGCGAGCGATCCGTCGCAGGCGCCCGAGGGTGGCGAGTCGCTCTACATCCTGGTGCACACAGCCTACCGCCGCGACCGCCACGACTGGGACGCGCCGGGCGGGATGTTCGACCGGTACCGCCGCGTGATCATGGACAAGCTCAAGCGGTTCGGCATGGAGGACATCGAGGAGCACATCGTGGTGGAGCGGCGGTTGACGCCCGCGGGCATCGACCGCATGTACAACGCCACGGGTGGCGCGATCTACGGCCTCGCGTCGCACGGTCGCCTGCACGGCGGATTCAAGCCACGGAACACGAGTCCCGTGGCCAAGGGGCTCTTCCTCGCGGGCGGGAGCGTGAATCCGGGACCGGGCACCCCGATGGTGATGATGTCGGGCGTGACTGCGGCGTGGAGCGCGTGCGAGAGCCTGGGCGTCGCGCCCGACCGGAGCTGCACCAGCGTCGGCGCGGGATCGAGCGTCGGCAGTCCCGTGTTCGAGTCGCTGCTGCAGGGCTCGTTCGGAGGAACGGCCGCATGCGCGCAGCCGGCGATGACGCGCTGATTCCCGCGACGCCGTCGCCGCGCGTGCGCGCGGTGTTCGCGTCGATGGTCGCGTCGATGACGCGGCGGA
>CAIOCH010000136.1 GCA_903856525.1 uncultured bacterium
GCCGCGGCGTGCGCGGTTCGCCCCAGGGCCGCGCCCTCGCGGGGGCCAGAGGCGCGCCCTGGCCAGGGGAGGGTCACTTCACAGCGCGCCGTTGGCGCGTGAGCCATGCCGTGCACAGCCACAGTGTCCGAAGCTTCTTGAGTCCCTGATCGGCGGGCGCGAGGGTGCGGCCGCGCTTGATCCACGCCCATGCCGCGCCGAAGCGGCGGCGGCGAAGCGCGATGAGCGCGAGGTTGTGCAGCGCCACCACCGAAGCGGGGTCGACACGCAGCAGCCGACGCGACAAGGCGCGTCCGAGTCGCAGGTTGCCGCTGGAAGCGCCCTGTTCGAGCGCAATGCGCGCCGCCAGGCGAAGTACGTCGCGGTCGTCGGCGTGGGCATGCAGCACATCGGGGCCGAAGCGTCCGGCCAGCGCCTTGGCGGCGCGATCGACGAGCCCGCAGTTGAGGAGCGCCTCGACGAGCTCGAGCAGATCGACGCGATCCGTGGGTGCGCCGCGCGCGTCGAGCTCCTTGATGAGCAGCCCGCGCGCGTCCTGGGTGAAGCCGCGGGCGAGGCCGACCAACGCGGCCTCGGTGGCGAGCCCGGGCAGGTCTGCAGCCAGTCGGCTGGCGACCTCCGTGTGACGGAGCGCCCGAACCAGATCGCCGCGGCGCCGCATCGCGCGCGCCAGCAGGAGATGCAGTCGCGGGTTCGACGGCTCGCCTCGCGCGAGTTGTTCGAGCACCTGCACGGCCTCGTGCACGCGGCCGCAGGCAAGATGGATGCGCGCGACCTCGAGCGCGAAGGGCGCGGGTATGGGGCCGCGGCGCAGTTCCTCCGCGAGCAAGGGCGCTGTTTCGGCAGGGCGCTCCGCAAGGAGCAGGAGCCGCGCGAGTTCCGTGCGCGCTCCGCCGAGGCTCGGCCCCTCGGTGATCGCCCGGCGGTAGCAGTGCTCGGCACGCTGCAGGTCGCCGCGGGCGAGCAGGCTGCGGGCGATCTCGAGATGCGAGGTGGCGGGACGCTTGATGGCGTCGAGCGCCATGTAGTAGGCCGTCTCGGCATCCTCGTGCCGGCCGAGCTGCGCCAGGCAGCGGATAAGCAGCGATGCGGCCGTCTCGCACTTCGGATCGATGCGGAGCGCCGACTCGAGGGCGGTGACGGCGTCGGCGTGTTTGCCGACCTTGGCCAGCAGCACGCCCTGCGCCAGACGCGGGTCCCGCGCCGTCGGGAGCAGCGAGGCCGACTGGCGGTACTGCTGCAGCGCCTCGTCGTGCCTGCCGATCGCCTCGAGCGTCCATCCGAACTGCAGCATCCAGTCGCCCCGCGAGGGATCGCTCGCGACGGCGGCGCGCAGTTCACGTTCGGCGTCCTTGAGCCTGCCCTGTCGGAGCATCTCGCGTGCGCGGTTCGCGTGCTGTTCGCCTCGGCTTTGCTCGGCCATCGGTTGCGGATCCTGAAGCCACGAAGATACGCGCCATGTTCGGCAATTGGCTGCCGAAAAGCGGAGGAATCTCTCCGCGCGCAACCCACCGCTATATTCCCTGACCCTATCCGCAGGACGCACTCCTCAGGAGCCCGTTTCGATGCCCGTCACGACCAAGAAGAAGTCCGCGCCAACCCGCACGTCCGGTTCGCAGAAGTCCGCCAAGCCGGCGGCATCGACCCTGCGCGTCCCGGCACCCACCGTTCCGACCACGGGCCAGCGGCGCGAGACCGACTCGATGGGCGAGATGTTCGTACCCGCCGACGCGCTCTACGGCGCGACCACGCAGCGCGCGGTGCTCAACTTCCCCGTGTCGTTCCGCACCATTCCCCAGGCGCAGATCGAGGCGCACATCCTGCTCAAGAAGTGCTGCGCCGAGGCGAACGCCGAGCTCGGTGAGCTGGCCAAGGACAAGGCCGCCGCCATCAC
Source organism: uncultured bacterium (assembly GCA_903856525.1). GTDB lineage: Bacteria > Planctomycetota > Phycisphaerae > Phycisphaerales > SM1A02 > QWPT01. The sequence continues at coordinate 1,895 of CAIOCH010000136.1, forward strand.
CGCTGCGTGCGACGAGCTCCTCGCCGAGTTCGCCCAGCCCGCGCCGTTCGGCATGCCGCACCCGCTCATGCGGCACTTCCCGATCGATGTGTTCCAGACCGGCTCGGGGACCTCGACCAACATGAACGTGAACGAGGTCGTGGCCAACGTCGCCAGCCAGCGCGCGGGCAAGGCGATCGGATCGAAGGATCCCGTCCATCCGAACGACCACGTGAACTACGGCCAGAGCTCGAACGACACCTACCCGTCGAGCATGCAGATCGCGGGTGCGCTGCGCATCGCGCACAAGCTCGTGCCCGCGCTCGAGCGGCTGGCCAAGGCGCTCGACGCCAAGGCGAAGGCCTGGGACAAGGTCGTCAAGATCGGTCGCACGCATCTGATGGACGCGACGCCGATCCGCGTCGGGCAGGAGTTCAGCGGCTATGCGGCTGCGGCGCGCTATTCGGCCGACCGCGCGCGCGAGGCGTGCGCCACGCTCGCCCTGAACATGCCGATCGGCGGCACCGCCGTGGGCACGGGCATCAACGCGCACCCGAAGTTCGGCAAGACGGTGTGCGCCAAGCTCTCCAAGGCGGCGGGCGTGAAGTTCGCCGAGGCGCCCAACCACTTCGAGGCGCAGTCGACGCGCGATTGCGTGGTCGATGCGCATGCGCGGCTCAAGACGATCGCCGTCAGCCTGACCAAGATCGCCAACGACATCCGCTGGCTGGGCTCTGGGCCGCGCTGCGGCTTGTTCGAGCTGTCGCTGCCCGCCACGCAGCCGGGCTCTTCGATCATGCCGGGAAAGGTCAACCCCGTGATCTGCGAGAGCGTGATGATGGTCGCGTGCCAGGTCGTGGGCAACGACGCCGCGGTCACCATGGGCGGCCTCGGCGGCGTCGGTTCGCTGCTCGAGCTGAATGTCGCGATGCCGGTCCTGGCCGAGCGCCTGGTCGAGTCGATCGACCTGCTCGCGAACGCCTGCCACATGTTCTGCGACAAGTGCATCGACGGGCTCCAGCTCAACGAGGCCGAGGCCACGGCTACCGTCGAGAAGAGCCTCATGATGTGCACGTCGCTCGCGCCTGTGATCGGCTACGACAACGCCGCCAAGGTCGCGAAGGAAGCCTTCAAGTCGGGCGAGACCGTTCGCCAGTACGCGCTGCGCAACAACCTCGTCGAGGCCAAGCAGCTCTCGAAGCTGCTCGACGCGACCAGCATGACCAAGCCCGGCGGCAAGGGTCCCGGCGGCGGTTGACGTGGTTTGAGCGGTCGCCGCTGCGGCGGCTCCCGTGATCTGAGCGGTCGCCGCTGCGGCGGCTCCCGTGATCTGAGCGGTCGCCGCTGCGGCGGCTCCCTCTGGTGCTTGTATCGCCAGAGTGCGCGCCAAGTCGCGAGCGCTCGAATCTAGTACACCTCAAGCATGCATCGATGCGTCGGCCGCACGCGGCGCTTGATGTCGTCCGCGGTCCACTCGGGTACGGGCTTCGACGCGAGTTCGTCGGCGACCTTGGTGTAGCCGCTGATCGAGTGGCGGGCGAGCAGCTCAAACACGCCGACCTGCATGCCCGCGAGGCCGCACATGTACATGAGCGTGCGCGGAGCGTGAAGCAGATCCATCACCCCTGTCTGCCGCTCGAGCTGGCGGTGCATGAAGTGGTGCACATACTCGCCCTTGGCAACGCCACCCGCTCCATCCGCGCGGAGTTCGCGCGAGATGACCGGGTGGTAGCGGAAGTTCGGGTGCTTCGCAGCGAGATCGCGCAGGAAGTCGTCGTAGAGAAGATCCGTGGTGTACGGCGACCCCATGACCAGCTCGATGCGGCTCTCGCAACGCTTCCAGCCGGCGGCGGCGGGGGACCCCGCGGGTGGACCGACGAGGAGCTCCATGAGGAAGCCGCGGAACGGTGCGATGCCAGTGCCCGTCGCCAGGAAGAGATAGTCGTGCTTCGACGGATCCTCAGGCAGCAGGAAGCGCTTGCCGTTGGGACCCGAGACATCGACCGCGTCGCCCGTCCTGCGGTCGCACAGCCAGTTCGAGCACACACCCACGAAGAGCGAGTGGTCCGCCGGGTCGTCGGTCGGCCGCTGTGGCTCGCGCTCGGCGATCACGCGCTTGGGGGTCGTGGCGATGACGCGCCCCCAGCCGTCCTCGCCCCAGCTCGGGCTGGCGAGCGAGTAGAGCCGGACCTTGTGCGGCTTGCCGTTGTCGTCGGTACCCGAC
>CAIOCH010000137.1 GCA_903856525.1 uncultured bacterium
ACATGGGCATGGCAAATCTTGGCAAGAAGTACACCTGCTTCCAGTGCGCGGCGAAGTTCTATGACTTCGACAAGCCGGAGGCTCTCTGTCCCAAGTGCGGGGCCAATCAGAAGGCGGCGCCTGCCAAACCCAAGGCCGTCAAGAAAGAAAAGAGCGTCCACGTGATCGAGGACGACTTCACGCCCGAGCCGATCGATCCGCTCAACCCATTCTCGAGCCTGCGCTGGACGCAGTCGCCCATTCCCGCGTTCTACTCGTTCCGCCCCGAGCTCTCGCAGTGGGGCAGCCACGCCTACGGCGCGTCCACCTGGCAGATCTCCGACGCGCTCACCCTCGGCGGCACCTTCAACTACCTGTTCGACGACCGCGAGTTCGTGACCGACGATGGTTCGGCGCTACCCAACCTCGCGCGCGGGTCGCTGGGCATCGAGATGCGCCACAACCCCGCGGTGAGCAGCTACCTCGAGTACCGCTACCTCGCGCCCACGCAGAGCGAGCTGCTGCAGGCGGGTGTCCTCTACCGCGTGGGCAAGCGCTACACGCTCGCCGTGAGTCCGCAGTACGACCTCGAGGCGGGCGAGTTCCGCGCGGCGAGCGGTTCGCTCACGCGCGTGTTCCCCGACTTCGACGTCCACGCCAATGCGGGCTACGACCTGATCGAGGACGACACCTTCGTCGGCTTCTCGCTGTCGATCCCGTCGGGGACGCGCACGAGCATGCGCTCGTTCGGCGCCTACAACCCGACGATGGGTGGCGCCAGCGGGGGTTCGCGGTGAGCGCACGGCGCAGGCGCGTCCTCCTGGTGAGCTCGTCGGGTGGACACTGGACCGAGCTGCGCAGGCTCGCGCCCGCGTTCGACGCATGCGAGCGCGTGTGGTGCTCGGTGCTGCCGGAGATGCGCGCGCAGGTCGCACCCGATGCGTTCCACCTCGTGCCCGACGCGAGCCGCTGGAACAAGCTGCGTCTGCTGTGGAGCGCGCTCCGCGTGGCGCTCGTGCTGCTGCGCGTGCGGCCCGATGTGGTCGTGTCGACGGGTGCGGCTCCGGGCTTCTTCGCGATCTCGCTCGCGTGGCTCGTGGGTGCCCGCAGCGTGTGGGTCGATTCGATCGCCAACGCCGAGGAACTCTCGCTCTCGGGACAGAAGGCCACGCGCGTGGCCACGCTCACGCTCACGCAGTGGCCGTCGCTCGGAGAGGCGCTGCCCACCGACGCCGCGGCACGCAGGCGCGGCACCGTCTACTTCGGCGGGAGCGTCGTGTGATCTTCGTCACCGTTGGCTCGCAGCTCGGATTCGACCGCATGACCGCCGCGGTGGCGCAGTGGGCGCGCGCGCGGGGGCGCACCGATCTCTTCTTCCAGACGGGAGCGACCGCGGCCGACCTGCGCGGATTCGCCAGCGAGCCGCTGCTCGGAGCGTCGGAGATCGCGCGCCTCTACGACGAGGCCGATCTCGTGGTGGCGCACGCGGGCACGGGCTCGATCATCGAGTGCATGCTGCGCGGCAAGCCGATCATCGTGCTGCCGCGGAGCGCAGCGCTGCACGAGACGCGCAACGACCACCAGTTCGCCACCGCGCGGTGCTTCGCGGAGCGCGCGGGCGTGCATGTCGCATGGAGCGAGGCCGAGCTCGCGCCGCTGCTCGACCGCGCGGTCGATCCACGGGGTGGCATCACGGGAGGCGCGGGCATCGGCCCCCACGCCGACGAGCGCCTGCTGGCGGCGCTGCGTGCGTTCGTCGCGGAGTAGCGCGGTCGCCCCCGCACCCGCCCTGCCCGCGGCCACGTGCAGCTATTCCTCGAAGAGCCCGTTCGCGGGCAGCGTGAAGCCGATGGCATCGGCGCCCTGCCGCGTGAGCCGGCGGCCCTGGCGCGTGCGCGCGAGGAATCCGATCTGCAGCAGGAACGGCTCCACGAGGTCCTCGAGCGTCTGCGCGTCCTCGCCAAGCGTGGCGGCGACGGCCTCAAGCCCGACGGGACCGCCGCCGTAGATCGACGCGATCGCCCGCATGTACTTGCGATCGAGCTCGTCGAGGCCGCGCTCGTCGACACCCTCGAGGCGCAGCGCTCCGTCGACGGCGGCATGGTCGGCGCGGCCGTTGGCGCGGACCTCCGCGAAGTCGCGCACGCGGCGCAGGAGGCGCAGCGCGATGCGCGGTGTCCCGCGGCTGCGCGACGCGATGGCGTCGAAGGCACCCGTGGTGATGCCCTCGACCGACAGGATTCCCGCGGCGCGGTGCAGGATGCGCACGAGGTCGTCGTGGCCGTAGTACTCGAGGTGGTGGGCGATGCCGAAGCGGCTGCGCAGCGCCTGGGTGAGAAGGCCGGCACGCGTCGTGGCGCCGATGAGCGTGAACGGCTTGAGCGCGATCGTGACCACGCGCGCGTGCATGCCGCTGTCGAGCGTGAAGTCGATGCGGCGGTCCTCCATCGCGGGATAGATGAACTCCTCGACCGCCGCGGGCAGCCGGTGGATCTCGTCGATGAACAGCACATCACCCGCCTCCATCTTGGTGAGCGTGCCCACGAGGTCGCCCGCCTTGGTGAGCGCGGGGCCGCTGGTGACATGGGCGCGCGTGCCCATCTCGGCCGCGATCACATGCGCGATGGTGGTCTTTCCGAGGCCGGGTGGGCCGTGCAGCAGCACATGCTCCATCGGATCGCCGCGGAGCCGCGCCGCCTCGAGCGCGATGGCGAGGCGCTCGACGAGGTCGCGCTGGCCCACGTAGTCGCGGAGCGCCCGCGGGCGGATCTCGAGCGTCTGCGGGTCGGCATCCGCCTCGCGCTCCCGCTCCTGCGCCCCCGCCGTGACGATGCGTTCCTTGGCCATGGCGCGGAGAATACGCTAGAAACCGAGCGCAGGCGCCGCACGCTGCGATGAATCCTCGAGCTCGAAGTAGCGCTCCTCGCGGAAGCCGAAGAGGCCGGCCACGAGGTTCGAGGGGAACTCCACCCGCAGCCCGTTGAGCTCGCGAACGTTCGCGTTGTAGAAGCGGCGGCTCGCGGCGATGCGGTCCTCGGTGAGCGAGAGCTCGCGCTGCAGCGCCAGGAAGTGGCCGTCGGCCTTGAGCTCGGGATACGCCTCGGCCACCGCGATGAGGCGATCGAGCGAGCGGGCGAGCGCCGCCTCGCCCTCGACGCGCTCGCGCAGCTGGTCGCCCGCCTGCACCGCGCGGGTGCGCGCCGCGACCACCATCTCCAGCGTCTCGCGCTCGTGCCGGGCGTAGCCCTGCACGGTCTCCACGAGATTGGGGATGAGGTCGTGCCGCCGCTTGAGCTCGACGTCGACGCCGGACCAGCTCTCCTTCACGAGCTGCGCGAGGCGGGCGAAGCGGTTGTAGGTGGCGATGAACCAGACGAGCGGCAGGCCGACGACGACCGCCGCCACGCAGCACGCGGCGCCGAGACCTCCTGAAAGCGCATCGTTCATGCGGAATGCTCCGGCATCGGGGGATGGAGGACGGGGTCGTCTGCCTGCTCCGATGCAGGAAGCCGCGCTGCACGCACGTGCCGGGGCACGCGCGCGCAGAACCCGTCGATCCAGCCGAACTGCGCAGCGAACTCGGCGGGCTCCCAGCGGCGCACGCCGCGGTCGAAGAGCAGCACGCCGGACCGCGCCTGCAGCCGCGGCGGCTGCACGGACAGGAAGTACTCCATCATGCGCGGATCGAACAGATCGAAGGCGAACCTGCGGTCGGAGCACTTCACATGGAAGCGCTTCGAGAACTCGCTCGACTCGAAGTCGATGTCGTCGAAGCCCACGAACGCGCCGATCTTGTCGATCATGCCCTCGGCGCGGACCGTGAGATCCTCCTTGAGCTCCAGCACGGGCCGCACGGCGAGAAACGACATGTTGTACGTGGTGGTCGTCGTCGACTTCCCGGTCGACCGCGTGATCTTGTACTGATAGTCGCCGCAGACGAGCGTCATGCGCAGTCCACCCGCGCGCACATCGCCCTCCATCAGGTTGAGGCCGCGTCGCGAATGCCCGACGGCGAACGGATCGAACGCCGCGAACCGCTCGTCGAGGGCGCGATCCTCGCCGATGAAGCGCAGCCCGCGCTCCGCCGCGAACCGCGCCAGCGCCTCGGTGCGCTCACGCTCGCGCTTGGCGCCGAGGATGAGCGCCATGACCAGCACCACCACCATCCCGCCGACCACGAGGGCGATGAGCGCACCCTCGAAGGGAACGCCCGCGCCGAGCTGGTGCATCAGAACTTCACCTGCGGCGCGTTGCGCTCCGCGGCGTTCTCGACCTCGAAGAACGGCATCTGCTTGAAGCCGAACATGCTGGCGACGACGTTGGTCGGGAACACGACGAGCTGCTGGTTGTAGCCACCGGCCGCGCCGTTGTAGCCACCGCGGGCGCGGCTGATGATGTCCTCGGTGGAGGTGAGCTCGCCCTGCAGCTGCATGAAGTTCGCATTGGCCTTGAGGTCGGGATACGCCTCGGCCACGGCCATGAGGCGCCCGAGCGCCTGGGTGAGCCCGCCCTCCGCCGCGACCTTGTCCTCGATCGACCCGGCGCCCACGGCGCGCGCGCGTGCGGCGATCACGGCCTCGAGCGCCTCGCGCTCGTGCTTGGCGTAGCCCTTCACCGTCTCGACGAGGTTGGGGATGAGGTCATGGCGCCGCTTGAGCTGCACATCGATGTCGGCCCAGGCACCCTGGACGCCCACGCGACCGGCCGCGAGGCGGTTGTAGATGCCGATCAGCCAGATGGCCACGATCACGCCGAGCAGGAGGAGTCCAGCGCACGCACCGATCAGGATCACACCTAGTCCGAGTCCCGCACCCATGTCGATTTCCTTTCGCTGTTGCCTTGGCGCAGGGCTCGCCTGCGCCGGATCCGTGCTTCCGCGCGCCGATGCGCCGGTTTCAGGCCCCGTGATTCTATCGGGTACCCCGCGCAGGCGAGGATCCACCGGTCGCGGCCTTGCCGCCGGACGGCTTGCTCGACCGCTTTCCGGGCGCCGAGCGGGCCTGCTGCGGACGCGGAGGCGCGCTAGCCTGTCCCATCTTCCGAATCGCGCGGAACTCCGACTCGGTCAGCGGCGTGATGGACAGGCGGTTGCCGCGTCGGAGGATGTGCAAACCAGCGAGCGCCGCGTTGTCCCTCAGGCGCTCGAGCGCCACGACCTGCGGAAACGCCTCGATGAAGGCAACCTCGCACATCAGCCACGTCGGATTCAGGACAGGCGACTTCGGATCGTGGTAGTCGCTCGCCGGGTCGAATTGGGTCGGATCGGGGATGCCTGTCCTCTCGATGCGGAGGACCCCCGCCGCTCCCGACGGGTCCGCGTTGGAGTGGTAGAAGATGCCGAGATCCCCGGATTTCATGGTGTCGCGCATGAAGTTGCGGACCTGGTAGTTGCGCACCCCATCCCAGCCGGTCGCGCCTTCGCGGGCGAGATCGTGGATCGAGTAGACGTCGGGTTCACACTTGAGGAGCCAGTACTGCGGCATTTCCGAAGCGTAGCGGCGGAAACGCCGATGTTCCCACGCATGCGTGGACGCATCTTCCAGCGCCTGCCCGTCCTCGGAGCCCTCGCGGCCGCCACCTCGTGGTTCGCCGACGGGACAGGCACCGCCTCCTCACCCGCCAGGGTCGAGTTCACGCACCTCGGGACAGGCGAGTACGCCCAGCTCGCCAGCGCGCTACAGGACAGTCCCCCGCGAGACGGGACAGGCACCGCGGGCTCCTCGACGGACGCACGCCTGTCCTCTTTCGCGTCCGAAGCCCCGAGCACCACCGCCGACAAGCCCCCGGAGACGACCCTCGAGCGCGCCGAACGCTCCCGGCAGGCGGCCGAGGAGGCGCTCCGCAAGTCCGTTCTCCCGCAGCCCATGGGGCGGGAACGCTTCACGGCGCTCCTGAACGCCATCCATCCCGCGCTTGCGTCCGATGCGGCGCTTCTCGACGCACACGCGTCCTATCTCGGCGTCGTCGAACAGCAGCGGGAGACCACGTCGCGCCAGATCCTCCGCTTGCTTCCCGCCGCCTACAGGTTCGACGCCGCGCGCCAGGCCTTCACGCCCCGCGCGACGCCCGAGTTGGTCGCTCTACTCTCGCTGCGCGAGAAGTCGCAGCGCGCCATCGCTGCGGCCGAGCGGGCACTGCTCGATAGCACGTCGAGCGCCACGCCACCCGACCGACGCGCCCAGTTCGCAAACGCAATCCTCGCCTGGCGGCTCGAGCAGCTCCCCGCGGAGCAGCTCCTCGCCTCCACCAGGCTGACGCTGCTCGAGATCCTGCAGCAGCTGCGCCTGACCGCCGAGACGCGCGAGTCGCTGGCCGCGACGCTCACCGACTACGCCACCGCCCTCGCGCGCGCCGTGGACACGCGGTCCACGCTCCTCCCCGAACTGGAGCGCCAGCGCGCCCTCATCGAAACCACGGCGGGAGCGCTGTGGCGGTACGCACCCGACGAAACCAGCGGGCCGACCGACGCGCAGCTCGCCGCACTCGACGACCAGGCCTTCGCGACGGAACTCGCGATCCGCGACATCCACTTCGACGCCTTGGTCCGGCTTCGAGCCCGTCTGCAGCCGCGCGA
>CAIOCH010000138.1 GCA_903856525.1 uncultured bacterium
GCGGGCACGGCGGCTTAATGTGCAGCCGGCTCCTGCCATCGTTCCTTGGGTCCGACCTTCTCCATCCACAGTCGCTCTGGCGGGATGCGCGTGTAGCCGAACTTCTCGTACAGCCCGGCCGCGTCGCGCGGCGCCCGGATGACAAGGCGGCGAAACGAAGCCGTATCCGCAGCGATACAGCGAGTTGAAGCCGACGCGACTGACCCCGCGATCGCTCTCCAGATCGCTTCAGCCCGTCGGATCATCAACCTTCATCGAACCAGCGGGCATGAATCGGTAGTGAGCCGTCACGACGAGCCCGAAGATCGCGCCAAGTGCGGCAAGGAAGCCCGTCACGGCGGGGTAGTTGCCGAAGTTGCCGAGGCCGATCGACCATGCGAGCAGGCCCGACAGGACGCCACCGAGCGCGAAGATCGCCGGGAACCAGAGAAACTCGAATCGGAACCTGCGCGGCCGCTCGATGCGCGTGCCGAGGACGACCTGCTTCAGGCGGTCGTACTCCCACAGGACGAGGAACAGGTTCGCGAGCGTCATGAGGATGGTGATCACCCAGGTTCCTGCGAATCCCAGCGAGATGGTGAGCACCGTGATGTTGACGATGATCGGCAGGAAGAGAAGCGCGCCGAGATGCGCCGTGCGCGGGATGAGGAGCAGAAGCGCCGCCGCGAGCTGGCTCCAGCCGATGAACTCGTAGTAGAAGCCTGTCTTCAGCAGCGCATTGAAGAAGTAGCCGATGTTGGTCGACTCGGGCATCGAGGTGAACGAAATGCCGAGGATCTTCGGGATGCTCGGAGGGATGAAGCCCAACGCGAGCAGGCAGCGGACGAACGCCGCGAACAACTGCATCCACCAACGGCGGGTAACCGACGCGTGGAGCGCTTCGAACGAGTGAAGGAGAATCATGGATGAGGCTACGCTGGTTGTGAGGCGTGGTTCGTGATCCGACCCAGTCCATCGCGACAATCTGTCGTTGCTCAGCCGATGCGCGCGCACCCCCCCAATTGGGTGTTGAATCCACGCTCACGAGCGGCGCCGAGCACCGGCTGCGCGCGGCGGATTCTCGCGCCACGCGGGGATCATCCGCGAGCTCGCGTGCGGTTTCAGAAGTGCGCGACCAGCGCTCCGTACCGCTCAGCCAGGTAGTCGACGATCACCTTCGTGTCGGTGGAGTGCAGGCGATCTCCGAACCGATGGAACCGGGCTTCGTCGACGAACTTGTGGTTCGCGGGATCCAGGATCAGGTTCGGGCACCCCTGGTGCGCGTCACCAACGAGTGCGAGGATCTCGCGGCGTGGCCTCGGGTACGCGATGTACCGGATGTCGAGCTGCCTGCGCAACTCGGGGCAGCAGCCGAGCACACCTTCGAGGAACGCACAGTCGGGGCAGTAGTACTTCTTGCCCTCGCCGTCGCGGGCGCTGTCGGTGAAGCCGGGCGTAAGCAGGAAGAGAATGTCCATTTGCGGGTCTCCGAGGGGAGGATGTGTGTGGGGGCGGGGGCGGGGAAGGCATGGACCGGCACTTACAGCGGCGATGTACGGCATCGTTGCGCGAGCAGGCCAGTCGCCGCGTCGAGATCGAGGTCAGCCACGAGCAGTCCATCGAGCCCATAGGGCTGGAAGCTCAGCAGCGTGCCGTCCGGGTTGGCGATCGCGGAAGTCGTGCCGGAGCCTTCGCTCGCGGCGTTCACCGACGCGAAGTAGCAGGTGTTCTCCGCGGCGCGGCAGAGGATCGCCTTTTCATGGAACGTGTTGGCGGGGTCCGCGAACCGCGTCGGGCGGTAGCTCCCAGGCTCGGCGACGTGCGCGTGCGGATGAAAGACCACCTGCGCTCCGCGGCGTGCCGCCCAGCGCACCGTCTCCGGATATCTCCACCCTTCGTGGCAGATCACAACGCCGAAGGTGAGGGGGCCGGCGGTGAAGATCCGCCGCTGCGAGCCCAGCGCGGGGTATGTGGACTCCTCGGAAGGATCGATCTGGCACTTGTCCTGCCATCCCGCGACCGCGCCGTCGGCGTTGATGACGCA
>CAIOCH010000139.1 GCA_903856525.1 uncultured bacterium
ACGGAGACCATAGCTCAGTTGGTAGAGCACCGGATTGTGGTTTCGGCTGTCGCGGGTTCGATCCCCGTTGGTCTCCCTTCATTGTTCCGATGCGACTGTCGTTCGCGGCCCTGAACGGGCCGCGAACATCTTCGCATCGGGGTGGCGCAAACGCACATGCAACGGGGAACACGACGCGGAGCGTCGCGGTGTACGCTGCGGCGATGCGGTGCATCGCGGTACAGACGGCTCCGGTGTGGCACGATGTCGTCGAGAACCGGCGGCGGATCGAGGGCGCGTTGGACGCGAGCGGCTTCAGGGCGGGCGACTACCTCGTGCTGCCCGAGATGTGCGAGACCGCCTGGACGACCGATACCGCGGCGCTGGGCAAGGCGCATGACTCGATCGGCTGGTTCGGCGAGGTCGCACGCGCGCGTGGAGTCTGGCTGCAGGCCGGCTTCGGCGAGCCCCGTGGCGATGGCCGCTTCTCGAACAGCGCGTGTGTGATCGGACCAGATGGTCGCCTGCGCGCCGTCTATCGGAAGAACTTCCTGTTCCCGAGCGAACGCGATTCCTTCGTCGCAGGCGACGACCTCTGCCTGATCGACACGGGGTGGGCGACCATCTGTCCGCTCGTCTGCTACGACCTGCGGTTCCCAGAGTTGTGGCGGCTCGCCGCGCGTGCGGGCGCCGAGATCTTCGCCGTGAGCTCGTCGTGGCCTGCGGTGCGGCACGAGCATTGGCGCGCCCTGCTGCTCGCGCGCGCGATCGAGAACCAGGCGTGCGTTATCGCCGCGAACCGATGCGGCAGCGATCCGACGAATGCATATGCAGGCGGCTCGGTCGCGCTCGGCGCGCTCGGCGTGCGCATCGAGGAAGCAGGCGCCGACGAGTGCGCGGTCGCGCTTCCCTTCGACCGTTCCGAGATCGATGGATGGCGCGCGCGCTTCGGCGCGCTGCGCGATGTGCGTCCATCGCTTCTCGGAAACACGGTGGTCCGACGCGCGTAGAGCCGCTCCGCGATTTCTCCGCGAATTGCATTCCGCGTGCTGCACGCCGTGCGACGACCGCTACATTGCGGTCACTCCACCGAACGGTGGGCGAGGGCACGATTGATGAAGGACGATCGACATGAGGAGCCGTGCGCGCGTGATGTAGGCGCCCGCGTCGACGTTGCGGAACACCCGCAGAAGAAGGCCGTCGCAGCACGCCCGGGCCCGAAGCCCGCCGTGCGCCGCGCTGCGCAGCAGGATGCCGCGCCCCTTCTCACCAGCGACTGGCACGAGCACCGCTCGCACCTGCTGCGCGCGTTCTTCCGCGATGCCGCGCCCCTTGCGGCGCGCTACCGCGTGAGCGGCGACGATGTCGCGGATCACGCGCACACGCTCGCGCGTCCGCGGATCGAGCGCGGTTCGCTGCTCAAGCCCGTCGTGTGCGTCGCGGATCTCGCCGTGGCGACGGCGTGCTGCCTCGGCCGCGCCAACGCCTGGAACGAACTCTGGATCTTCGCCGAGCCGTCGATGACGCGCGCCGCCTTCTCGCGGCTGCCCGAGACGCTCGCGCTCACCTGGACGCGCCGCTACTGGACGCAGCTCGAGCGCATCTCGCGCGCGGGCACCGGCGGGCTGGCGCAGTACGACGGATCGCGGCCCATCCGGCTGTGGATCGTCGAGCAGCTGCTCGGGACCCTCGAGGAGGAGCGCGCCGCGGGACGGCTGGAGATCCGCCGCGAGCACCTCGGCCGCCCGATCCCCCTGCGGCTCGTGGGCGAGCAGCTCGCCTGACGCCGCCCGAGCGGCCCGGTCCGCGCGCGTCGGAGAACGACACGCGGTGCGGCACCGAGAAGCGGCGCCGCGGCACGGCGCCGAAGCGGACGCCGAACGAGGACGCCGAAATGGACGCGAAAAACGACACGGCCCGCCGAGAGGCGGGCCGGATCGTTTCATGCCAACTCCCGGACTTGAACCGGGGACACTCGCATTTTCA
>CAIOCH010000140.1 GCA_903856525.1 uncultured bacterium
ACGCGACACCGATGACTTCCGGCGCGACCCCGCCAGGCACCCCCGAGCCGCCCATGACCACGCTCACCGCACTCCTCACCGCACTCGCCGCCGCCACCATGCTTCCTGCATCCGCCCCAGCGACCCCCGTCCCGCCCCCCGCGCCCATCGGCCCGCTCCCGCACCCGCGGCAGCTCGCATGGAAGGACCTCGAGTACACGGGCTTCATCCACTTCGGCCCCAACACCTTCACCGACATGGAGTGGGGCCACGGCGACGAACCCGCGGAGGTCTTCAACCCCACCGCGCTTGACTGCCGCCAGTGGGTCCAGGTCATGAAGGACGCCGGCATGCGGGGTGTGGTCATCACCGCCAAGCACCACGACGGCTTCTGCAACTGGCCCACGAAGCTCTCGACGCACTCGGTCGCCTCGAGCCCGTGGAAGGGCGGCAAGGGCGATGTCCTGCGCGAGCTCTCCGACGCCTGCCGCGAGGCGGGCCTCAAGTTCGGCGTCTACCTCTCGCCGTGGGACCGCAACAATCCCAAGTACGGCACGGGCGAGGAGTACAACGAGTACTTCCGCCGGCAGCTGCGCGAGGTGCTCACCCAGTACGGGCCCATCTTCGAGGTGTGGTTCGACGGCGCGTGTGGCGAGGGCCCCAACGGCAAGCGCCAGGTGTACGACTTCCCCAGCTTCCGCGCCGTCGTGCGCGAGCTGCAGCCCGATGCGGTCATGTTCAGCGATGTGGGCCCCGACATCCGCTGGGTTGGCAACGAGCAGGGCTGGGCGGGCGACACCTGCTGGTCGATGCTCAAGGCCGAGGGCCACGGCATCGGCAACGACAACCCGCCGAGCACGAAGTCGCTCAACGAGGGCGACATCGACGGCGAGTCGTGGATCCCCGCCGAGTGCGACGTGTCGATCCGGCCGGGTTGGTTCTACCACGCGCACGAGGACGACAAGGTCAAGACACCCGCGCAGCTGTTCGACCTCTGGGAGCGCAGCGTGGGTCACAACGCCAACTTCCACCTCAACTTTCCCGTCGATCGCCGCGGCCTCATCCACGAGAACGATGTGCGGTCGGTGCTGGGGCTTCGGCGCCTCGTCGATGCGACCTACGGCGAGGGCACCGATCTCGCGCGCGGCCGTGCGACGGCGAGCGACAACATGCGCGGCGCTGTGCCCAGCGGCGCGAACGAGAAGCCGCGTGCGCTCGAGTTCGGTGCCGACAAGGCGGTCGACGGCGATCCCAGGACCTACTGGGCCACGGAGGACGGCACCGCCGCCGCCATGATCGAGGTCGAGCTCGATCCCGCGAAGCCCTTCGATCGCGTGGTGCTGGCCGAGCCCACCTGGCTCGGCCAGCGTGTCAAGCGGTTCCGCGTGTCGGTGCCCGCCACGCCGAGCAACAACCACCGCGACTGGACGGTGCTCGCCGAAGGCACCACCGTGGGCCACAAGCGCATCGTGCGCGTGCCCGAGACCAAGGCCACGCACCTGCGCATCGAGATCCTCGACAGCCGCGCGTGTCCCGCGCTCACCCACATCGGCGTGCACCGGACGAAGACCGCCGAGTAACCGAGCCGCAGTCCCGACCATGACCGCGCGCGCCGACACCATCGATGCTCTCGTGCGCACCTCGCGCACGCTGTCCCGCGCCGTGGGCGCGATGGAGTTCGCCGCGCCGGTGGCCTGCGTCTACAACCCGCTCGACTACGCGCGCGCACCGCACGAGGCGTACCTCGCGTGCGCTCGGCCGCGGCCGAGTGCGCTCTTCCTCGGCATGAACCCCGGGCCGTTCGGCATGGCGCAGACGGGCGTGCCGTTCGGCGAGGTCGCCGCGGTGCGGGGATTCCTCGCCATCGACGCAGGGGTCAAGCGGCCTGCGCAGGAGCATCCCAAGCGGCCGATCGAAGGCCTCGCCTGCGCACGCAGCGAGGTGAGCGGCCGCCGCTTCTGGGGGCTCATGGCGGCCGAGTTCGGCACGCGTGATGCCTTCTTCCGCCGCGGATTCGTATGGAACTGGTGTCCGCTCGCCTTCATGGCCGAGAGCGGCGCCAACATCACGCCCGACAAGCTCGCGCGCGCCGCGCAGGAGCCGCTCGAGGCAGCCTGCGACCGTGCACTGCGCAGCGTGGTGGCCGCACTCGCGCCGTCGATGGTGATCGGCGTGGGCGCGTTCGCATCCGCGTGCGCCGCGCGCGCGCTCGGCGCCGATGCTCCGCCCATCGCCACCGTGCTGCACCCGTCGCCCGCAAGCCCCGCCGCCAACCGCGGCTGGGACGCCGCCGCCCGCAAGTCGCTCCGCGCCTGCGGCTGGCTCGAATGATCAGATGATGCGTCGCCGCGCAGCGGGATCACGCCGCGCGATGGGATCACGCCGCGCGATGGAATCACGCCGCGCGATGGAATCACGCCGCGCGATGGAATCACGCCGCGCGA
>CAIOCH010000141.1 GCA_903856525.1 uncultured bacterium
ACGCGGGCGAGCTGGGCATGGACTGCCGCTACTGCCACACCTCGGTGGAGAAGGCCGCGCACGCGAGCGTTCCCCCCACGCAGACCTGCATGAACTGCCACACGCAGATCCGCCCCGAGAGCCCCAAGCTCGCGGCGGTCAAGGAGAGCTACGCCACGGGTCTGCCCGTGGAGTGGACGCGCGTCCACAAGCTTCCCGAGTTCGCCTACTTCGACCACAGCGCCCACGTGAACCGCGGCGTCGGCTGCGTCGAGTGCCACGGCCGCATCGACAAGATGGAGGTCGTCTACCAGAAGTCGCCGCTCTCCATGGGCTGGTGCCTCGAGTGCCACCGCAATCCCGACAAGGTGCTGCGCCCCGTGAGCGAGATCACCAACCTCGCCTACGACGCCGCCACCGAGCTGAGCGCCGAGGACCGCAAGGTGCTCAAGGACAAGTTCCACATCAATCCGAGCGAAGACTGCTCGACCTGCCACCGCTGATCGCACGGCAACTGCAAGGGACACGCGATGCACGAATCACGCACTGGCTGCGACACCACCGCCAACGACGCGAACATGAAGTTCTCGCGTCCGGAGTTCTGGCGCAGCGCCGACGATCTCGAGAAGACCCCCGAGTTCCGCGAGCTCATGGCCCGCGAGTTCGGCCCCAACGCGCAGGAACTCGCCACTGGCGAGGAGCGCCGCACCTTCATCAAGCTCATGGGCGCTGGCTTCGCGCTCGCGGGCCTCGCCGCCTGCCGCCGCTGGCCCGACACCAAGATCGTGCCCTTCGCGCAGGGGCAGGCCAACCGCACCGCGGGCGTGCCCGTCGACTACGCGACCTCGGTGGAGATCGCCGGCATCGCCTGGCCCGTGCTCGCCAAGAGCTACGACGGCCGTCCCATCAAGCTCGAGGGCAATCCCTCGCTGCCGTTCGCCACGGGTTCCAACGCCATCATCCAGGCGCGCGTGCTCGAGCTCTACGACCCCGACCGCAGCCGTGCGCTCACCAGCGCCGGCAAGGCGAGCAGCTGGACCGAGTTCTCCGCGTGGTGCGGCTCGACCGCGACGCGCTTCAAGGCCAACCAGGGCGCGGGTCTCGCGGTGCTCGTCGACGACTCGATGAGCCCGACGCTCGACGACATGAAGGCGCGCTTCATGGCCGCCTATCCCAAGGCGTGGTGGGGCTCGTGGAACGCCATGTGTTCCGACGCGGCCATCGCCGCGGGCACCGCTGCATTCGGCTCGTCCATGATGGCCGTGCCCTCGCTCGAGTCGGCCAAGGTCGTGCTCGCGCTCGACGTCGATCTCCTCGGCTGCCCCGCGACCGGCGTGGCGCACGCGCGCGCCTGGGCCAAGGGCCGCCGCATCGAGGAGAGCGATCCCTCGAAGCAGACGCAGTCGCGCATGTATGTGGCCGAGCCGTCGGTCACCGTCACGGGCATGAGCGCCGACGAGCGCTTCGCCCTGCGCCGCAGCGACATCGCGGTGTTCGCGGCGCTCGTTGCCAAGGAGCTCGGCATCAGCGCGGGCGACGCCCTCGCGGGCTCGTCGCGCGCGGGCGAGATCCTCGACGCGCACGGCAAGGAAGTGTTCGCGCAGCTGGTGGCCGACCTCAAGGCCGCCGGGGCGGGCTCCCTCGTGGTCGCGGGTCCGATGCAGGACGCCGCCACCATCGCGCTCGCCGCCGCCATCAACGACAAGCTCGGTGCCGTCGGCACCACGGTCACCTACGTCGCGGGTCCCGCAACGGGCGGCGCCGCGCAGCTCAAGCAGCTCGCGGGCGCACTCTCGTCGGGCGCAATCGACACGCTCGTCCTCCTCGGCGGCAACCCGTCCTACGACGCGCCCTCCGACATCGGCTTCGCAGCCGCGCTCGCCAAGGCCAAGACCTCGGTGCATCTGTCGTACTACGCCAACGAGACGAGCGCGGGCTGCACCTGGCACGTGCCCGCCGCGCACAGCCTCGAGTGCTGGTCCGATGGCCGCGCCATCGACGGCTCGATCGTCGTGCAGCAGCCGCTCATCCGTCCGCTCATGGACGTGGAGCAGGGCGGCCGCAACGCACTCGAGGTGCTCGCCACCCTCACCGGTGACGAGCAGACCTCGAGCTACGAGATCGTGCGCCGCGCCCACATGAAGGTGAGCGGGCTCACGGGCAGCGCCTTCGAGTCGTGGTGGCGCCAGAACCTCGACCGCGGCTATGTCGAGGGCACCGCCATGAAGGCTGCTGCGGCCCCTGCGGTCAACGCCGCGGGCATCGCTGGCCTCTGTGGCTCCGCCGTCTCCAATCTCGGCGCCAAGGATGCGCTCGAGGTCGCGTTCCTCTTCGACGGCAAGGTCGCCGACGGCCGCTTCGCCAACCTCGGTTGGCTGCAGGAGCTGCCCGATCCCGCCACCAAGATCACCTGGGACAACGCGCTGCTCATGGCACCCGCGTCCATGCGCGCCGCGGGACTCCGCAACGGCGACATGGTCAAGGTCACCGCGGGCGGCGCCTCCATCGAAGCCGCAGCGTGGGCGCTCCCCGGTCACGCCGAGGGCTGCGGCTCGATCGCGCTCGGCTACGGCCGCGGCGAGGTCGCGGGCCGCATCGCCGCGGGCGCGGGCTTCAACGCCTACCCGCTGCGCTCGAGCAGTGCGCTCGGCATGGCCAAGGTCACCGTGTCCAAGACGGGCGCCACCTACGCCTTCTCCCACACGCAGGATCACGGCGCCGCCGA
>CAIOCH010000142.1 GCA_903856525.1 uncultured bacterium
CCCCGGCGATGCGTGCGGTGCCAGGCACTCGCCGTCGGCGGGACAATTGATGCCCTCGCAGAGATCGATCGCGGCGTCGGCGCAGGCCTGGTCCCAGACGATTTCGCAGCAGAGCGGATTCGCCTTGCACACGAGCGCGCAGCACTCGGGCATCTCGCAGCCCGTTCCTTCGTGCGGCTTGCGGCAGTCGCCCGCGCTCGGACACTGGGCCATCGCGTCCGTGGTCGCCACGAGCATCGCGAGGATCGCCGCGGCTGCAACCGCTGGAATCGAACGGCGGATCGGACGCAGGCTCATCGCGCGCCTCCATCCATGGCGCTGCGCGACCACTCCGCGAGCCAGACCGCCACATCGGTTGCATCGATCACGCCATCGCGGTTGCGGTCGATGGCGGCGATCGGGATACGGGCGGACGCAGGCGCGGCCTCGTCCTCCGCAGGCCTCTCCGTGAATCCCGCGAGCCCGCCGCACGACTGCTGCTGCGGCGTGATGTTGCGGCGCACGAACACCGTGCGGCTGGGCGCCTCGATGCCCACGATGTCGAGATCGCAGTCGCCGTCGACATCGACCGCCTCGATGTGGCGGATGAACTGCCCGAACTGCGGCGCGAAGTCGACCTCGAACGTGAAGGCGCCTGCGGCGGTGCGCCGTGCGACGGCGATCGTGCCTGGCAGCGCCGCGCCCGAAACGGCGTCGAGATCGCCGTCGCCATCGAGGTCCGCAAGATGCGCGCAGAATGTGTAGCCCGTCGGCGAGCCCTCGCCCACGAGGCGCTCGACGAGCGCGCCTTTCCCGTCGTTGACGAAGGTCACCACCTTCTGCGTTTGCTCGAGCAGCAGCGCCGGGCAGAACACATCGAGGTCTCCGTCGCCGTCGACGTCGGCCAGCTCCAGCCCGGAAAGCCCCGGCCGCTCGTTTCCGATCTGCGGCACGCGGTACTCGACGGGCCGCACGAAGCGTCCGCCATCGTTGCGGACGACGGCCACGCGGCCACCGCCGATCTCATTGGCCACGAGGTCGAGGTCGCCGTCGCCATCCATGTCGCCCGCGGCCACCACGCGCGGATAGGCGATCCCTCCGAAGAAGCTCGCCAGCCGCAGGCGCGGCGCGCGCACAAAGCGCAGCGGCGACTTCGCGGAACCCTCGTTCATGAACACATCCAGCGACTGCCCGATGTAGTTGGTCACCGCCACATCGAGGTCGCCGTCGCGGTCGAAGTCTCCGAGGGCGATCCCCTGCGGATCACGGCCCACGCCCTCGATCACGACATCGGCCAACACGGTCGCCTCCTCGAAGAGGCCGGGGCCAATGCCGCGGTAGACGACCAGCGTGGGCCGGTCACCGCGCCATGCGGCCACGATGTCGAGCTGCCCGTCGCCATCCATGTCGCCGAGCTCGAGCCAGTCGATGAACCCCGGCGCCGCCAGGATCTGCTGCTCCACGAACCGCCCGTTGCCGTCGCCGCGGCGCGTCATCACGCGGTCATCGGGATCGCGCCCCGCGATCACGAGATCGGGGAAACCGTCCCCATCGAGGTCGCGCGTCCGGAACATGGTGGGAAAGAACGGTTCCGGCAGCGCGTCGAAGAGGTTGCCCTGGAAGACCAGCGGCGACTCCTGACCGTGCGCACAGGCGGCAAAAACCGCGTCCACCGCCGGAAACGCGAGAACGGAGGCGAGGAGCATCGACGCGCGCAGGTGCATGGAAGGACTCTACGCATCGCACGCGGCTCAGGCGCGCAGGCTCACTGCCAGTTGCTCAGGATCACGGTGATGTCCCGCGAGTCGGTCACCCCATCGCCGTTGGTGTCGCCGAGGGTCGACGCGCCCCAGTTCGACAGGCAGATCGTGATGTCCATGCTGTTCACGCGGAAATCACCGTTCAGATCGCCGGGAGTCGGCGCGCGCGTGCCCGCGATCGCCAGCGCGGCGGTGAGGTTGGTCGCAAGCGTGACCTGGGTGACGGCGCCGCTCATCAGCAGGTTCGCGGTGCCGCCCGCGGGGATCACCGTGGGAATCGCCAGCGGCAGATCGGTGAACTGCCCCGTGGTGACCGGCTGCGTGGTGGTCGACTGGTTGGCGATGGCCACGCTGAGCGCGACCGTGTTGTTCGCCTCGTTCACGGTGAGCGTGCCGTTGAGCGGCAGCACGCCGGGCGTGGGCGTGCCGTCCGACACGGGCTGGTCGAGCAGCGTGGCGACCACCGAGAGGTCGACGGGCACCGCCACCGCGAAGGTGAAGGTGCCGTTCTTCTGCGGCAGCAGCGGTCCCGCGACCACGGGACCCGTCTGCGTGGCGCGCCACTGGGTGATGGATCCGTTGCCAAGCGGAATGGGCACCGTGACGCCACCGGGAAAGAACCCCGATGGCGCGACCGTGCGGAAGGTCTGGTAGTTGATGTTGAGCGTCGAGCCGAGCACGCCGGGCACGCCGCCGAGGAGATCGAGGTTGAGGCCGCTCACGCGCACCTGCAGCGCCTCGATGTCGGTGCCCACCACGAGCGCGCCCGTGGGGTGCGACACGATGTCGCCGGCGAGCACGAACGAGGCGGTGTAGGGGATCGGGTTGTTGCCGCTGCCACCGAAGAAGCCGGGGATCGTCTGGGTGCCCGTGGGATTGGTCGTGACGTCGTAGTTGCCCTTGAGGGTTCCCGCGAACGGCGCGTTGACATCGGTGGCCTGCGTGAGCGTGCTGGCCGCGGCGTTGAGCGCGCAGTTGTAGACCACCTCGTCGGCAAGCGCGAAGGAGGTCGCGGCGGCGATCGGGGCAACAAGAGCAAGCAGGCGCTTCGTCATCGGGATCCTCGAGGTTCGTCTCCGGCGCCACGGATACCGAGGCGCCCCGGGCGGCACAGGCGGCCTGTCGGGTCCGCAAAGCGTACATCCGCCGCCCCGAAGTCCAATCGCAACCGCGCGGAAACTCACTCTTTGGCGGGGTTGGCGCCCGAGGGGATGGTCGCGCTCCCCGTCGTCTCACCCATCATGCCGCGCAGCCGCTCAAGCCGCTGCCGGTGGATGACCCGGTCGGGCTCGAGCTCCGCGAGCGCCTCGATGTGCACGGCGGCGCGATCAAGCCGGGCGCCTTCCACGGCGATTGCCGCGGCAAGTTCGCGGACCGAGGCGTCGAAGGGATTGATGCGGACGGCGCGCTCGGCGGCCGCGATGGCCGCGGGCAAGTCACCTGCGGCACGGCGGTTCCGCGCGATGGCCAGCGCGTAGACGTTGTCCTTATCCGCCCTCAGGTCGAGTTCGCGCAGGTGGCGGAGCGCCCCGTCGTCACCGACCGCGTCGAGTCCCTCGGCACCCTGCGTGGCGAGCGTGGCCCAGATGCGGTGTGGCAGTGGATCGACCGGCCGCAGGCGCGCGTAGCGCTCGAGCAGCGCCCGAGTCTCGGCCCCGGCGCTGCGATCGGCGGTTCGCGCCCGCCGCAGCAGCAGCTCCACCAGGTCGGCTTGATCGGGGAACTCGTTCAGGAACGCCTTCACCGTGGCGTCGTCGAACTCGACCTTGGGCATCGGCCGCGCCGGCCACTCGCCGCCGCGCAGCATGAAGCGCTCCCGCCCCGGGCGCCCGATGGCGTCGGACCACGCGCGTGCCACCATCGTCAGTCGCGCGGTCTCCGCGCGCTGCATCTCGCGCTCCGCGTCGTCGTCGCCGCTCGCGAGCCGCAGCGCGAGATCGCGCATCGACGGCTCGGGCGCCAGGCCCCACGCACGCACCTCGCCGGCCGCCCACTCGCGGAAGCGCGTGAAGAACTCCTCGCGACCAATGCCGAAGGCGCGGCGCATGGCCTCCTCCTCGCGGATGCCCTCGGCGTAGGAGAAGAGGAGCTTGCAGAGCGCATCCCATCCGTACGCGCGCTCGATGAACTCCACCATCCAGCGGCCCTGCGCGTAGGCCTGCGCGCGATCGGTCGCCTTGCGCGGGCGGATGAAGCCCCAGTTGATCGCGTCGAGGTCGAAGAGCGTGTCGGTGCGCCAGGCCGCGGCGAGCATCTGGCAGGTGTCGAACGTGCGGGGCGTGTCCTCGAGGGCCACCGCCACGGCCTCGGTGAGCCAGTGCGGGATGCGGTTGCGCGTCATCGAAAGCGTGACGGTGTGCGTGTACTCGTGGCGCAGCACCGCCAGCGGGTCGAAGAGCCCGAGGTGCTTGGTCTGCGGGCCGTCCTTGGGGATCTCGATGGCGATCGTGGGACCCGTGCACACGGCGATCGTGTGGATGCGCGGCAGGCCCGTGATGCGCACGCCGAAGCTGCGGTGGTCGGGCATGATGTCGATCACCGTCTTCTGCGCGGGCTCGTGGCGCAGGCGCGCGCACACCTCGCGGTGCATCGCGTCGAGCTCGGAGGCGAGCAGCCGCGCCACCATCGCGGCCTCGCGACCCTTCTCGCCGGGCGGATGGCGCAGGACGAAGTGCTCCGTCTCGATGCGGCCCCATTCCGCGAGCTCCTCGACGAGCCGCAGGGTGAACACCGTGCGCTCGTCGTGCGGGTCGATGGCGGTGGCGGCGCGGAGGTCGGCGATCGCCCCCTCCTCGCGGCCATCCTGCATGGAGAGCAACCCGAGCTCGGCGCGCGGGATCGACCACGCTGGCTCGCGCGCGGCCGCGAGCGACAGGATCTCGCGCGCCTCGGCGTACTGGCGGTCGAACGCCAGCTGCCTCCCGCAGGTGACAAGCGCGTCGGCGCTGCCGGGGGCGCGCGCATCCGACTTCGCGAGCGCCGCGCGCATGGCATCGAAGTCGTAGCGCGAGGCCTCGACCGCGGCGTGCCAGGCGAGTGCGTCGGGCAGCACGGGGTCGGCGGCGAGGAGCGGCGCGAGCGCCTCGCGGGCGCCCTCCGCGTCGTCCTGCACCAGCAGGCTGTGGGTGTCGAGCAGCGCCGCGAGGGGATGCGCGGATTCGATGCGGCGCAGCGCCGCGGCGGCGTTGGCGGCGCCGGTGAAGTCGAAGCGCGCGATGGCGATCTCGCCCGCGAGCCGCCATGCCTCGGCGTTGCGGGGATGAAGGGCGAGCGTCTCACCGAGCGCCTTCACCGCGTCCGACACCGCGTGGCGGTCGGCGAGCAGCTGCGCCTCGCGCAGGCGGATGCGCGGGTCGAGCCGGTCGAGCTCCTGCCGCGCGCGCGCGAGGGACTTGAGGAGGCGCGGATACTCCGACGCAGCGGCGGCATCGAGACGGATGCGCAACGCACCGAGATCAGCGGCGGCGAGCACCTCGTCGACCACCTTCGAGCCGTCGAGGGCCTCGCGGACGGCGGGCGCTGCGGCAAGCGCCAGCGCCTCGTCGCGGCGACCGAGTGCAGCGAGGGCCCTTGCGCGGAGGGCCTGGAGCGGCAAGTCGGCGGCGGCCGCGGTCTGCGCCACGATCTCCGCGTACGCGCCGCGGCGCAGCAGCGCCTCGACGCGCAGCGGCAGTGGTGCACGTTCGTCGCCGAGGGCGGGGTCGTCCAACTGCCAGCGGTCGAGCGCCACTCGGGCACGGCGCGCGGGCGTGTCGAGGTCGAGGTCGTCGGAGATCCCGTGGCGAACGCGGAAATCCTTGCGCTCCTCGTCGGTGAGGTAGGGCGCGGTCACGCTCTCCAGCACCGCGGGCGAGGGGGCGACGGTGTCGGGGAGCCACGAGTCCTGCGCCGCCTGGGGCATCGGCGCAACGGCCGTGGCCGCGTGCAGGAGCCGTGGCTCGCACGCACGGACCGCCGCGGTCGCCGTGACCACGGCGAGGAATCCCGGGAAGGTCCCTATCCGAGCGAAGTGCATGCGAAGGAGCGTAGCAGCGCGGCGGAATCGCGGCCGCCCCGCTACCGTCCTGCCGCCATGCCTCCGCGCGCCACGCTTGCCGTGATCATCGCCGCCACGCTTCCGCTTCCCGGCGCGTCCGCGTCGTGGGTCTTCGCGCAGGCCGAGCCTCCCGTCGCCGCACCGCCACCTGCGGCAGCGACACCCGCTGCGGAGCCCGCGCCTCCCGCCGACGCTGCGGCCCAGCGCGTCGACGCATTCCTCGACGAACTCGAGAAGTCGGGCGCAACCATCGACACGATGAGCGGCACGCTGGCCCTCGAGAAGTTCGACGCGTTCGTGGAGGAGACCGAGCGGCGCTTTGGCCGGCTGGTGGTCGATCGCAAGGACGGCAAGCGGCGGTTCGCGATCTACTTCGAGGAAGTGATCGACGGCTCGGGCAGGTCCGACCGCTCCGTGAGCCACTGGATCTACTCCGACGGCTGGCTGTGCGAGCAGGATCACCGCAACCGGAGCTTCACCAAGCGGCAGATCGTGGCGCCGGGCGAGACACTCGATCCGCTCGCGCTGGGCGAGGGCCCGATCCCCATGCCCATCGGCCAGCGGAAGGCCGAGGTGCTGGCGCGGTTCACCGTCACGGAGCACGAGATCCCGCAGGACATCCCGCTGCTCGGATCGCTCAAGAACGTCGCTGCGCTCAAGCTCGTGCCCAAGGACGGCACGCCGATGGCCAAGGACACGGCGGCTGTGGAGCTCTTCTACGACCGCACCAGCCTCGCGCCCGTGGGCGTGGTCATCCGCGAGAAGAACGGCAATCGCACCGTGGCGCGCATCAACAAGTCCGTCGTCAACGGCGAGGTGAAGGCCGAGGACCGCGCCCTGCTCGAGATCCCCGAGCTCGACCCCAAGGAGTGGGCGCTCGACGTCCGCCCGTGGCGCAAGCCGGCGTGAACGGCCTGCTCCCAAGGTTCAGGAAAGCGCCACCTGCTCCACGATCTCGAGGCCGAAGCCGTGCAGGCCGGGCATGGCTCGGCGCGGATGGTTGGTGAGCACGCGGAGCCGCGAGAGGCCGAGGTCGCGCAGGATCTGGCCGCCCACGCCGAACTCGCGGCTGTCCATGGGCATGGCGCGCACGCCCACGCCCTCGGTGCGGGTGAGGTCGGGGGTGTTCACATCGTCGCCGGGGCGGCGGATCTGCTGGAGCCGCGCGAAGAAGTCCTCGCCGGAGCCCTCTGGGCGCAGGTAGACGATCGCACCGCGGCCCTCGCGCTGGATGGCGCGCATCGAGGCTCGCAGATCGTCCGATGAACTCGCCCGGCCCGGTACGGCCACGCCGAAGATGTCGCCGAGGAGATCGCGGCGATGCATGCGCACGAGTACGGCGTCGTCGATCGCGGGCACGTGGCCGCCGGCATCGGGCACGCCAACGCCGCCGCAGGAGAGCACGAGGTGCGGCACGGGATCGACCGCGCTCTCGTAGGCGATGAGCGTGAACTCGCCCTCGGGCGTCTCGATGCGGGCGCCGCACGCGGGCTCGACCCGCTTGACCAGCGTCTCGCGCGCGAGGCGGTGCTCGATGATCTGCTCGACCGAGCACATCTTGAGTCCGTGCTGCACGCACATCCTCTCGAGGTCGGGCACGCGGGCCAACTCGCCGTTCTCGAGCACGATCTCGATGATCGCGGCCGCAGGCTTGAGTCCGGCGAGGCGGCACAGGTCGACCGAACCCTCGGTCTGCCCGGTGCGCACGAGCACGCCACCCGGCCGCGCGCGAAGCGGATTGATGTGGCCCGGACGCACGAAATCCTCGGTCGTCGCCCTGGGATCGGCGAGCAGCTGGATCGTCTTGGCGCGGTCGCGCGCGCTGATGCCCGTGCCCACGCCGTGCTTGGGGTGCCCGTCGACCGACACGGTGAACGCCGTGCCGCGCACGCTGGTGTTGACGCCCGTCTGCGGTCCGAGGTCGAGGCGCTCGCAGTCCTCGGCCGTCATGGCGATGCACAGGTAGCCACCGCCCACGCGGGTGAGGAAGTTGATCATCTCCACCGTCATGGCCTCGGCGGCCACCACGAAATCACCCTCGTTCTCGCGGTTCTCGTCGTCGACGAGCACGATGGCCTTGCCCGCGCGCAGGTCGGCGAGGATCTCGGGAATCGGCGCGAACGACATCAGGCGCCTCCCACGATCTTCGCATGGCGCGACCAGAGCGTGTCCATGAGCGCTCGGTGGCCTGCGGCGACCGCGGGATCGTCGAGCCGGCGCGCGACGACCTCAAGCAGCTCCACGAGCCAGTGGAAGTCGTCGACCGAGATGAACTCGCGGCCGACCTTCGCCTTCGCCTTGCCCGCGGCGACGCCGTCGATGTCCTGCATGTTGTGGTAGTTGCCGAGCGG
>CAIOCH010000143.1 GCA_903856525.1 uncultured bacterium
CTCACCCACGCGCGCAACGACGCGCTCGCCCGCGCGCGGCGCGGCCGCGTCGGGGGCACCGTGCCGCCCGCTGAGCTCGAGCGCATGACCAACGCGCACGAGACCGACGCCCTCCTCGCCCTGGAGCGCGCATGGGCCGTGCGCACCGTCACCGAGGCGCACGAGCGCGTGCACACCGAGCTCGTGGCCGAGGGCCGCGCCGACTGGTGGGAGCTCTTCCGCCTGCACGGCGTGCAGGGCATGGCGTACGAGCAGGCCTGCGGCATCACCGGCATCGCGCGGTCGAACGCCACCAATGTCCACCGCGCCGTGGTCACGCGCCTGCGCGACGCGCTGCGCGCCATCCTCGAGCGCGAGGGCATCCGCCCCGACGAGATCGACCGCGAGCTCGCGCTCATGCAGGATCTGCTCGGGTAGTTAGTCTGCGCGGGTGCCCGCCACCGACATTCCCGCCACCGAACTCGCGGCCGTGGTGCGCGCGGTGCGCACCCGCGCCGCGCCCGATCGCCCGCGCCCACAGCGATTTGCGGCATTTGGGCTCGGACTGGCCATTTTGCTGCACATCGCGGGTTCCCATGCATGGACCTCCTCGACCGCTCTCGTCGGCGGATCAGAGGAGAACCGAATGCTGCTCACCGCGCGTGGCTTGGCCGTTGTTTCGTCGCTCGCACTCTCATCCGGCGCGCTGGCGCAGAACGCCGTCCAGTGGCGGGTGGAGGATGGGGGGAATGGGCATTGGTACCAAGCGGTTCGTCCGGGGGTCGGGATAACCTGGTTGGATGCGCGGACTATTGCGCGCGACCTAGGCGGTCATCTCGCTTCCCTGACCACCCTCAACGAGGATGCCTTTGTTTGGTCGATCGCATCCGACCCGCGGAACTGGGACGGATCGCCCGGACCTTGGCTGGGAGGGCGGCAGCTGCCCGGGGCTTCGGAGCCGGGTGGCGGCTGGACATGGGACAGCGGCGAGGCCTTCGTGTGGCCCTCCTGGCAGGCCGGCCCGTACAACGGCTGCGGGAGCCTAAACGCAAACTCTCTCCACTACTTCTCGCCCGAGGGGCTGACTCCGCAGCAGATCTGGAATGACTTTCCCGGCGAGGAAATCTGCGGACCGTATTCACTTCCGAGGGCTTTCATCGTCGAGTGGTCCGCGGATTGCAACAACGACGGCATCGTCGACTACGGGCAGATTCGCGCGGGCGAATTTGCAGACGCGAATGGCAACAACGTTCCTGACGCGTGCGAATCATGCGGGCTCGACTGGGCCCCGCGGGGTGACTCGCTTCCGGTCCCAACCCAAGCCGATGCGTGGTACGGACCGGGCGCGCAGTTCCTCGACGCGAACGGCGATGGTATTCAAGACATCGTCTTTGCAAGCCGTCCGCTGCAGGCCCGGCTTGGGTTGGGCGGCGGTCACTTTGGGCCCGTCATCATCTCAGAGCCTCTCGGCTGGTTCGGTGGCTACTGCGTCGCCGATCTGAACGGTGACTCATTCGAGGACTTCGTCTCCTACGACTACTTCGCTGGCCGCGATCGCGTCATGCTCTCGCTTGGCGACGGGCGTTTCGCGCAGAGCCAGGCGCTTGTGACAGGGAACTACGCCGCGCCTTGCCGCGTTGGCGATATGGACGGCGATGGTGACCTTGACATCGTCGGTGGAACAGAGGTCGAGGGGTATCTACGCATCTTCCGCAACGACGGCGCAGGAAACTTCGACGGCGGTTTGACGATCGGAGGAATGGGTACCTATCACCGCGAGATGGAGCTTGCCGATCTCGACGGCGACGGTGATCTCGACGTAGTCGTTCAGAACGAGTGGATCTATCAGTCTATTCGGATCCTGCGGAACGATGGCAACATGTCCTTCGTCCACGAGACGCCGCTCTCGTACCCCGGAGGAGCGCTGAACCTCCTTCCCTTCGACTACGACTACGACGGTGATCTCGACCTCATCGCATCGACCATTCAAGGCGACCTACGCGTCTATCGGAAGGAGTTAGGTGGCTTCAATTACACCATGTTGCATCTCGCCAGCATCTCGAATCGCGCTCTCGCATTGGATCTCAATGACTTCGATGGCGACGGTTACATGGATCTGTTCGTTGGCGACAACAATCGCTTTGGATTCATGCGCGGCCGGGTCAAGGGTGGATTTGAAGCTCCAGTCTGGACTCTGGTTCCCGGAAAGGACCGTTTCGCACTCGTTGAGCTGAATGGGGATGGTCTTCTGGATGTGGCGATGGGCAAGCAGACTCCGAAGTCGCTCGGCACCGTGGACTTCCTTGTTCAGAACTGCAACGCGATCTCTGTTCCATTTGACTACCCGACTATTCAGGCCGCGATCGACTCGGTTCCCGCAGGCGCGGCGCGCCTGATCTCCGTGCTTCCAGGGACGTACACCCAGCCCTTCTCCCTCAACGGCAAGAACGTCGTCATCCGCGGTGCCGCCGACGGCACCACGATCCTCGATGGCACCGGCCTCCCCGCCTCCATCGCGACCTTCACGGGTGGTGAACCGGCAACCGCCGGCCTCGAGAACCTCGTCTTCCGCAACGGCACCGAGGGCTCGATCATCTACAAGGGCGCGCTCTTCAAGGTGGGCGGCGCGGTCTACGGCCGCGACTCGTCGGCGTTCATCCGCAACTGCCGCTTCGAGGGCAACCGCTCCGACTACGGCGGCGGCGCGTACCTCCTCTACTGCAACATGACGGTCGAGGACTGCGTGTTTTCGTCGAACACCGGCATCTCGCAGGGTGGTGGACTCATGGTCTTCGGCACGACCGGCGTCGTGCGCAACTGCAGCTTCACCGGCAACCAGTGCGGCATCGCGGGCATCGGCGGCGGAAGCGCCTTCAAGGCTGCGGGAACGCTCAATGCGGGCGAGACCGTGCTGTTCGACGGGTGCACCGTGACCGGCAACTCCTCGGGCGTCGAGGGTGGCGCCGTGGAGTTCTACGAGAACGTCGAGCTCAACCCCGGCACGCTGCGGATCGTGAACAGCACCATCACCGGCAACCGCTCGGGCACAGGTGCCCTCAACGGTGCCGGTGGCCTCATGATCACCGGCCGCATGCAGAGCTGCATCGTCGACGATGGCACGGTCCTCTGCGAGAACCTCCCGCGCAATGTCGAGGGTGCGTTCTTCATCGCCGGCAGCCCGACCATCTGCGACTGCCTCGCCGACCTCAACGGCGACGGCGTGGTGAGCGGCGGCGACCTCGGGCTCCTGCTCAACGCGTGGGGCCCGACCGCACCGAGCGGCGCGGGCGATGTGAACCACGATGGCCTGGTCGACGGCGCCGACCTGGCGCTCATGCTCAACAGCTGGGGTTTCTGCCCGTAAGCGGCACCGTCGTCCGCAGCAGGCGTCCCACACATGGCCGATCACTTCCCCACCACCCACTCCACCTGGCTGGTCGAGCGCATCGACCGTGCGCCCGACGAGGCGCGGGCGCATGTGATGGCGCGGTACTTCGATCCGCTCTGCGCGTATGTGCGGTCATCGCGCCTGCGCGGGCTTGGCGAGCCGGCGGATCTCGTGAATGCGTTCTTCGCGGCGCGCGTGGCCGATGCGGGATACCTCGCGCGCTGGACCGCGAGCGGGCTTCCGCTTCGGCGCTGGCTGGCCAACGGGTTGCTCATCCACGCGCGCAACACCGCGCTTGCGGCGCGGCGGCAGTCGTCGCGGCGCGAGGGGATCGATCTCGAGGAGCTCGACCGCACCGCGCAGTTGCGGCTGGCCGATCACGAGACCGACGCACTCCTCGCGCTCGAGCGGCGTTGGGCGATCCGCACGGTCACCGAGGCGCACGAGCGCGTGCGCAGCGAGCTCGACACCGAGGGTCGATCGGCGTGGTGGGAGCTGTTCCGCCTGCACACGGTGCACGCCAGGACCTACGCGCAGGCGTGCGGCGTGACGGGCATTCCGCTCACCAGCGCGTCGAGCGTGCACCGGCAGGTGGTCGATCGCCTGAGGGCCACCCTCGTGGCCATCCTCGAGCGCGATGGCATCCGGCAGGAGGACATCGACAACGAGCTGGCGCTGCTGCAGGACCTGCTCGAGTCGTGACCATGCCGCGATTGCGTCGGGGGGTATGCTCCGCGCATGCGCGAGGTCCCGCAGGTTCCGTCGCCGGAAGACACCCCGATCTGTCCGGGCTGTGGCTACCTCCGCACGGGACTCGACGCGTCGGCGCTCTGCCCCGAGTGCGGCGCCGAGGGCATCGATCATTGCGTGCAGCTGCATGGCGTCGCCCGCAGCCTGCGCGCTGTGCAGCTCGTGGGGTTCGGGGTGGCTTCCAGCATCGCGTTGGTGGCGCTGTTCAATCTGCATCGCCCAGATGCGGTCACGGTGCTGCTCGTGTCGGCGTTGTCGGCCGCCTTCCTCGGCTACCGGCTGTTCAGGGAGCGCGAAGGCGGCGACCAGGAGAGGATCCTCTGGACGGTGCACTCCAAGGGCATCATTGTCCGCGACCGCGGCACGCAGACGCTGGTGCCTCGCGAGTCGATCAAGCGTCTCGATTGCGCGGAGTCGTTCCTCGGGCCCGTCACGCAGATCATGATCATCCGCCGCATGGGCACCATGTCGGGTGCGCTGGGTCGCACACATGTCCTCTACCTCCGCGGCGAACCGTCCGCGCGTCGAGATCTCTGCGAGCGCGCACGGGCCCTCCTCGGGCTGACTTGATACCTCGAGTCTCGGCCACTCCATCCATCGAAGCCTCGAGTCTCATCCCCTTCCCCGCTTCTCTCCCCCATCTCCTCCCAGATCTCCTCCCCCGTGGCCTCCGCGCCCCCGTGAGAGAAAATCCCACCCACCACAATCTCGCAAATCCCACAGCAGCAATCCGAGATCCTCATCCGTCACCACCTACATTCCGCGCCCGTGACGGCGTGCGGACGCGCCGATCGAACATCGCGTGTGGGCGGAAAGGAGCTCGAACATGGTGGTCTTCTCACGACAGGATCGCGAGATCGCGCAGGGGATCTATCACGACATGGCCGAGGCCGTGGCGGCGGCGGTGAGCAGGCGCGAGGCGAGCATGCCGCGCGTGTACGTGGCGGCATTCCAGCATCGCTTTGGCGTGGACCTATGGGCATGTGCCACGCGCGAGCTCGCCGAGGCCAAGCTGGTCGATGTCATGGTGCGCGAGTGCGCCCGCAGTCCCGACCTCCGCGAGCGGGTGCAGGAGCGCTTCGGCGCATGGCCGGCGCAGTCGATGGGTGATGAGCAGATCGAACAGTTGCTCGGCGACTGGCCGAGTCTGGCGGCGCAGGAGTGCCTGTGGGTCGCCGAATGCGACGTCGAGAGCACGCGACAGCACTCGCGCGGCTGGACGCACGCCGATCCGCCGTCTTCGGATTCGGTGGATTGCGATGCCGCTACGCCGGACTCTGATCCGGACGCTTGCGCGCACGGTCTTCACGCAGGATCGTCGTGACGGCCGCCTGCACCGCGGTGACGCCCCAGCCGGTCTCGGTGGAGATCCGGGCGATGTCCTCGTCGGTGGCGCCCTTCACCTTGCCGCCGCGCAGGTGGTCGCGCAGCGCCGAGGCGTACTGTGCGTCGACCAGCCGCGTGGGGAGGTCCTCCTCCACGATCGATTGCATGAGCGCATCGTCGATCACCTGCACGCGTTCGATCTGTGCCCGCGAGAGCACGGCCTTGGCCAGCGACTCGGTCCCGTCGGTCAGCGTGCCGAGCACGCGCTCGGTGCGGCGGAAGCAGGTCTCGGAGAGCGTGATGCCGTGGGGGCGCAGCACGCGCGCGAGGGCTGCACGGAGTGCCTTGGGGTCGTTGCGCAGGTGGATCATCTGCTCGAACGCGTTGCGGAGCGCATACGACATGCGCGCCGGCAGCAGCGCGGTGCCGATGATGGTGCCACCTGGCTGCAGCATCGGATGGGCGTCGGCGGGCTTGTCACCGGCGCGGGCCGACTCGGCGATCTCGCGATCGCGCGGCGACTCCCACGGCATGCGCATGCCAGGGCCGGACTCCTCGCTGCGAGTCATCGGCTTGCCCGCCATGTAGTTGGCCACGATCTGGTCGCACTCCGGGTCGAGCAGCTCGATGTGGCGGATGAGCACGACTCCCCTGCGGTTGGCACGCAGGAGCGCGCGGCGCAGCTTGGGTGCGGGTAGCCCGCCGAGGGCATCGAGTTCCTCGACTCGCGCGGGCGCGTAGTCGCGCACGAGCGCGCGCGCGAGCAGCGTGGTGCCGGAACCGGGGCGGCCGTGCAGCACGATGTGGTCGAGCCGGCGGTTTTCAGCGAGCGCGTTCACGACATACGCCTCCAGCGTGTGCTGGACGCGCGTGTAGGTGGCGAAGTGCCGCAGTGTGGGAATCGCGAAGTCGATGCGCGAGGAGTTGGGGGCGGGGAAGGCAGGGGCCGCAGCGTCGGTCTTGCTGGAGTCGGACTTTCTGGAGTCGGGCTTCGGCTTCGCGGTACTCGGCGGCAGCGAGTCGGGCGACTCGGACTTCTTCCGGGACAGCTTGTCGGGTGCGCCGCCCTTCGGCTCATTCTCGTGAGCGTGCCGGGCGGTGCTCTCCGATGCCGTCTCTCCCGACTCGCCCCGCGTTTCTTCGAAGGCCTCTCCCGCTGCGTCGTCCATCATCGTTCGAGCTCCTTTGCGGCAAGTGTGCCGCGTGCGTACCCCCGTCATCGCCAGCTGTTGGCGTCCGCGCTGCCGCCGTTTCTCCCCTTGGCACCGCGTCGCTGCATCAATGGAACGGCGTCGCCCCGTGGCTTCCTCGAAGGAGCGTCGGAATTCGCCATTCCTCACCCGCCGGGCGGGCACTGGGCCTGAAAAGGCACATCGCCCGGCTGAACCCACGGGGCCGCGTGGATTCGGTCGGGCGATTGTGCACAAAGCCTGAAAGGTGACGGTGGCTTCGCGGGCGGCGGGTCGCGGGTTGCGCGGTACCCCGTACTTCCGGTCAGTATCAGCGAGCAGTGTCCCTGCAGACGCAGAACCGACCTCCGCTCGCCTCCCTCATCACTTGGTGGGCACGATGCCCTCGAGGCCGACGACGACCTTGACCATGTCGCCGATGACGCCCTTCTCCACGCCGTAGGTCATGCCGAACTCGCTGCGCTTGACCGTGAAGGTCGCCTCGGCGCCGCCCCGCTGGCCCATCATTGACGACTGGCCGGTGATCTCCACCATCGCGGTGATCGGCTTGGTCACGCCGTGCATGGTGAGGTCGCCCATGACCTCGAACATGCCGTTGCCGGCCTTCTTGGCGCCGGTCGACTTGAAGCTCATCTTCGGGAACTCCTTGGAGTTGAAGAAGTCAGGGCTCTTGAGGTGCCCGTCGAGCTTGTCGTTGCCGCTGTCGACGCTGTCGATGGCCACATCGATCATGAACGCGAGCTTGGCCGGGTCGTCTGACAGCGTGAAGGTTCCCGAGATGTCGTTGAAACGACCCCAGAACTGGCCCGCACCGGCGTGCATCACGCGGAACAGGGCGGTCGAGTGCACATCATCCACTCCGAACACGGTGGCGCTGCCAGCCGCGGCCGGCGCGGTGGAGGCGGCGGGCTTGGTGTCCTGCGCGGTCGCGGCCAGGCCAACGAAGGTGAGGGTGAGTGCGGTTCCAACGGTGAGGATCTTGCCAACCATCATGTGACTCCTGAATCGATGCGTCTGTGGATCTGTGCGACTGCAGCGGATCCACCCGCTCCCCCCGGACATGGAGGGACGCGGTCCTACCTGAGACTCGGTCGCAGGTTTCGTCCTGCGAGCGCGTACGGATGCGGGTCGCGGGAGGCGCGAATGCACCACGGCCATCGGCGTGACCGATAGAGGGGCGATGGTAGGCAATGTGATCGCAATCTCCGAAGCTCTGGCGCTCGGGTTCTCCCGGGTCGTGCTGCTGCAGGTCTCCACGCCGGAGTGGTTGGCGTTGGCAGCCGCGGCAGTGCTGGTGTTCGCGGGGTTGGCCTTCCTGATCGGTCGCCGAGCGGACATGCCCCGCTGCCCCCGCTGTCGACACGCACTTCCGCCCCATGCCCCCATGCCGTCGGGCGTCTGTAGTGAGTGCGGCGCATCTATGAGAAGTCACAACGACTGCATGAAGAGACGCCGTG
Organism: uncultured bacterium; assembly: GCA_903856525.1. Lineage (GTDB taxonomy): Bacteria > Planctomycetota > Phycisphaerae > Phycisphaerales > SM1A02 > QWPT01. The sequence continues at coordinate 8,091 of CAIOCH010000143.1, forward strand.
CACCCATGACGGGGTCAATTCTACTCTGTCTAGGCCTCATTTTCGCCGGATATGGGGTGGGTGATGGGCCGCGGACGTGGTTTCTGAAGCAGGTACTCCCTCGATATCGAGTGGATTCGACACAAACACACGGCACATTGGTGATCCGTCTCTCCAGCCCGCGTTGGCCCGATGACGCAGCGCTTCCCCTCGTCGAGGTCTCTCGCTCAGGGCGAACCGTGTTCCGATCCACCATGTCCTATCCATCCGCCGGGGAGGTACTGGCTGCGACCGCAGACGGAGACGACGCCACGCGGTACGTCTGGATCCGCTCTGATTCGGGCGGCTCTGGCGGTTTCTCGACCACCTACCTGTTCCAGACCTCCAACGACGACGAGTTCCTTCCTGCAGCCCTCCTCGATAACGGCGTGTTCGTGCCTGCTGCCCCGGGTTCCGATCGGTCGGTCTGGCGACAAGCCGACCTGAGCTACCGCTACTGGATCACCTCCGGTGCCGGCAGCCCCACGCCCACCCTCGAAGCCATGCCGCGGGAGATCCCCGGCGGACACCAGATCCGCTTTCTCGACCCGGCTCCCAACGCAGGTCCGACCGCCGAGCAGCTTGGCACCGCGCTCGACCGACTGCGCGACGCCAGTGCCAACGCCACCGACTCGGAGCGCATCCTGTCCAGCACCTTGCGGCCGTTCCTCGACCTGGTCTACGCGGGCCGCGCGCCCGATGCCTGGCGTTTCCTCGACGACGCCTTCGATGCGCGTCTTGCGGCCCTGCTCGAGAGCGGCGCGGTGAGCGACCTCCCCCGCTCGCGTGAGGCGTTCCGCGCGGTGCTGCACGAGCAGATGCAGCGTTCGCCCTTCCATCAGGAACTGCTCCGCCGCAATGGTGGTTCGATCGCACCCCGCGACCGCTAGCATGGACGCATGCTCGTCCGTTGCGCGCCGTTCGTGCTGGTCTGTCCAGCGTTGGCCCCGTTGTTCACGCTTGGGTCCGTGGCACTGGCCGTTCCCCCCACGCAGCACGGCGATGGCTCCGCCAAGCCCGCCGTCGCGCCGCCGACCGATGCGGGCGTGAAGATCAAGCCCGTCGCCGGACTCGGCAAGTCGACCGTCGCCACCTATCCCCTGGTCGACGACCCCGTGGCCTTCTGCATCGACGAGCAGGGCCGCTTCTACTTCGCCGAGAGCGATCGCCAGGACCTCGGCGTGGAGGACAACCGCCACAGCTCGTACTGGCTGCTCGACGACATCGCCTGCGAGACCGTCGAGGACCGCCTGAGGATGTACGAGAAGTGGGCCTCCAAGCGCGAGGGCGGCATGGCCTACTACAGCAAGCACGCCGACCGTGTGTCGCGCGCCGTCGACAGCGACGGTGACGGCAGGCTCGACGAGCGCACCCTGTTCGCGGGACCGTTCAACGAACCGCTCGACGGCACGGGCGCTGGCCTCCTCGCCCTCGATGGCGACATCTTCTACACCAACATCCCGCACCTCTGGCGTCTGCGCGATCCCGACGGCGACGGCGTGGCCGAGTTCCGCCTCAAGGACTCGTCTGGCTACGGCGTGCGCGTGGCGCTGCGCGGCCACGATATGCACGGACTCGTGCTCGGCTACGACGGCAAGATCTACTGGTCGATCGGTGACCGTGGCTACCACGTGCGCACGGCGGATGGCGAGCTCCTGCACGACCCGCGCTCAGGCGCCGTGTTCCGCATGAACCCCGACGGCAGCGAGCTCGAGCTCTACCACACGGGCCTGCGCAATCCGCAGGAGCTCGCCTTCGACAACGAGGGCAACCTCTTCACCGGCGACAACAACTCCGACGGCGGCGACAAGGCGCGGTTCGTGTACTGCATGGAGGGCGGCGAGACGGGCTGGTCGATGGACTACCAGACGCTCGAGGGCGCCAACCAGCGCGGTCCGTGGAACCAGGAGGGCATCTGGCACCTCCGTCCCGATCTCGCGCCGCACAAGGTGAGCGAGTACCCGCCGCTGCAGCCGGCATGGACGCTGCCGCCGCTCGACCACGTGGGCGCTGGTCCGTCGGGACTCGTGTTCTATCCCGGCCTCGGCCTGCCCGAGCGCTACGACAACCACTTCTTCCTCTGCGACTTCCTCGGAGGCGACAGCTACTCGCGCGTGCTCGCGCTGGCCGTCGAGCCCGTGGGTGCGGGCTTCAAGGTGGTCGACGAGCACCCGTTCGTCGAGAACGTGCTGCCCACCGATGTCGACTTCGGCTACGACGGCCGCATGTACATCAGCGACTGGGGCGGCGGCTGGGGCTCGGGCGACAAGGGCGAGCTCTACGCGGTGTGGGATCCGCAGCGGATCACCGATCCGCGCATCGCCGAGGTCACGCGGCTCTTCGCCGAGGGCTTCGCGCACCGCGACGCCGACGAACTCGCGTCGCTCCTCGCGCACGCCGACCGCCGCGTGCGCCAGCGCGCCCAGTTCGCGCTCGCGGCGCGTGGTCGCGCCACCACCGAGCTCCTCGGCGACATCGCGCAGCACGGCACCGACCGCTTCGCGCGCATGCATGCCATCTGGGCGCTCGGTCAGCAGGCCAACGCCAAGCTCCGCGAGTCGAGCGCCCTCGAGCGCCAGTCGCTCCGCGGCGAGCTCGATCCCGCCTCGTTCGTGCTGCCCATCCTCGACGACCGCGACGCAGGCATGCGCGCCCAGGCCGCGCGCATGCTCGGCGAGGCGCGCTGCACCGATGCCGCGGAGAAGCTCGGCGAACTCTGCAGCGACGACTCCGCCCGCGTGCGCGCCTTCGCGGCGATGGCGCTCGGCAAGATCGCGGCACGCGAGCAGCAGCCCATGATCATCTCCATGCTCGCCGAGAACGCCGACCGTGATCCGTTCCTGCGCCACGCCGGCGTGCAGGCGCTCGCGTGGATCGGCGACCGCGCGCGGCTCGGCGAACTGGGTGCCGAACCCGTGGCCTCGCTGCGCATGGCAGCGGTGCTCGCCATGCGCAAGCTGCGCGATCCGCGCCTCGCAGGGTTCCTCAACGACCCGGAGCGCACCATCCGCCTCGAGGCCGCGCGCGCCATCAACGACCTGCCCATGCCCGCGCAGCGGGGCGCGCTCGCCGCGAGCCTCTCGCGCTTCACGGCGCTCGACACGGCGGCAAGCGCGCAGGATGTCGCGCCTCCCGCGCACCGCTTCACCCGCGAGGTGTGGATCCTGGGCCGCCCTGGA
>CAIOCH010000144.1 GCA_903856525.1 uncultured bacterium
CCGCCGAGCATGCCCTCGTCGGCGAGGAACGCCACGATGTGCTCGATGTTCTGCCCCGGCAGGTGGTGCCCGGTGTCGACCAGCACCTGCGCGCGCGCACCCGCGGCCTTCGCGAGCACATACGCCATGCCCCAGTCGGCGATGTCGGTGTGGTAGAACGCGGGCTCGAAGGGCTTGTACTCGACCAGCATGCGCATCGAGGGCGGCATCGCCGCGTGCACCTCGCGGAGCGCCTCCGCGAACCAGCGCTTGCGGCGCGCCACGCACCCCTGCCCGGGGTAGTTGGTTCCATCGGCGAACCACAGCGACAGGACATCCGATCCGCACGCACGTCCGAGCTCGACCGAATCGAGCAGATGCGCGATCGCGCGTCGCCGCACCGCTGCGTCCTCGCTGGCGACGGAACCGTGCTTGTAGCACTGGTCCTGGAAGACATTCGGGTTGATCGAGCCGATCCGCAGCCCGCGCGCGGCTGCGAGCCCCGCCAGTTCCGCGCCGCCGCCCGCGGGCACATCCCACAGCACATGGATGGCGACCCGCGGGCAGGAGCCGGTCAGGCGGTGCACCTCGGCCGCGTCGTCAAGCTTGTCCTCGATGGTGATGGCCGCTGCATCCTGCAGGAACTTGCCGAAACGCGTGCCCGTGTCGGCGAAGCCCCAGCTGGGCAGCTCGATCTCCAGCCGCTCCAGGCGCGGGAGCGCGCGGCCAACCGGCGTCGCGTGATCGGTGGTCATGGCCGCAGCCTACGGCACTTCCGCCCGACCCGCACGAACGCGACGCACGGACCGTCGACGCACCTGTGGGGCGCGATCGCTACCATCCCCGCCGTGAGCCCCGCGTCGAGGACGAAGACCACGGTTTCCACCGCCGAAGTGCGCGACGCCCTCGCCGCGCTGCAGGTGGCGGTGCGCGAGGTCATGACGGCGGTTCCGGGCGTCGCAGGGTCCCGTCCCGTGGATGTGATGGCCGCGCTCGGCATCGACCTCAAGCTCGCGTGGAAGCTCGCGCGCATCGCGCAGTCGGGCGATCCGTTCACGGTTGTCCGCCATCTGCCCGGTGCCGCGGGATGGCGCATCGCCATGGAGGCAGCGCGCACCGCGGGCGCCCCGCAGGCCGCGGTGGCCCGCTCGGTGCGCTCCTTCGACGACGCCGTGCGCCTGGGAACCGCTTGGGCAGGCGACCGCAAGGGCTTCGACATGATGGCCGCGGGCCTCACGGCCGGCAGCGATCTCCGCATCGATGTCGAGCAGCGAAGGCAGCTCTATCTCGGCGGAAGCTATGTGTGGGGCGTGCGGGCGCGGGCCGCAGTGCGCGTCGACATTCTCGGCCCGAGCAGCACCCGCAACACGCTCGACTGCGCCACACTGCGCGGATTCATCGACGTGGAGCGCATGCGCGCCGACACACCGTGGCGCGTCGAGGCACCCTTCGTGGTCGACGACCGCGGAACCAAGCCCCTGGCCGCGAGGATCGAACCGCTCGATTCCACCGATCGCACGGCACGCGGCGGCGCAGCGGCGGGACCGCACTTCCTGCGCACCTACTGCAGCGCCAATCTCCCCGATCTCCGACCCATCCCCGGGGCACGCAGCCCACGCACGCTGGAACTCGCCGACAGCGAGGTCGGTACGGAGGGGCGCTTCACGGTCTTCCACGGATCGGTGCTGCGCGCGGTGCAGCCGGTCAAGACCTCGCGGCGGCACCACGGCATCTTCCAGATGTCCAAGCAGCGCACGCCCGTCGAGCGCACGGTGTTCGACGTGGCCATCCACCGCTCGCTGGTGGGCGTCGAGCCCGCGGCGGAGGGAATCCTCTACAGCGACCTGAACGCGCGTCAGGACACCTTCCACCACCAGTCGAAGGACCGCATTCCCGCCGGACTCGCCGTGGAGCATCTCGGTCTCGGGCTGCGGCGCGCGCGGCTCGACGAGCATGCGTGCCACGCCGAGATGCTCGCCTTCGCCTTCGAGCGACTCGGATGGAACCCCTCGGAGTTCCACCTCCTGCGGGTCAATGCCCCCTTCCCGCCGGTGCCCTCGACCCTGGCCTTCGAGATGCCCCTGAAGGACTAGCGTCCGCCGGCCACGGATCTGCGACTCCGATCCCGCATGCAGCACGACGACCATCCACACCGTGTCGTAGGTCCCATCGGAGCCATCGGCATCATCGTCGCGGCCATGGTCGGCAGCGGCATCTTCACGCTCACGGGCAAGTTCGGCGCCAAGGTCGGCAGCGAGGAGAATGTCCTCGCCGCCTGGCTGATCGGCGGCGTGCTCGCGCTCGCGGGCGGCCTCTCGCTCGCCGAACTCGGCGCCATGATCCCCTGCTCGGGCGGCAGCGTGGAATTCGCCCGCCGCGCCTTCGGCCGCACCACGGGCTACCTCGTGGCGATGGTCACGATCCTCTCCGGCTACTTCCTTTCGATCGCCGCGGTCGGGCTCATGCTCGCCGAGTACGCGAACAAGCTCTCGCCGCAGCCGCTCGACCTGAAGCTCGTCGCACTCGCGACCATCACGCTCGCGTTCGTCTCGCAGCTTCCCGGCCTGCGCGCCGGCTACGCCTTCAACACCGCGCTCTCGGTCCTCAAGATCGCGTTCGTCGCCGCGTTCGTCGTCGCGGGGCTCGCGTGGCCATTCGACGCCCGCATCGAGGCGCCCGCGGCAGCCGCAGTCGCTGCGACTCCCGGGCTCCTCTCCGCCGCCGTCGCAAGCGCGACGCTCTCCGTGAGCTTCGCGTATCTCGGCTGGTCGACCGGCGCCGACATCGCGGGCGACATCGCGCGGCCCGGGCGGAACGTCCCGCTCGGGATCCTCGGCGCGATCGCCATCGTGTTTGTGCTCTACATCGGCGTGAACCTCGTCTACCTCCGCGTGATCGACCCCATGGCGATGACCGAGCCCGGCGGCGGCCCGATGCAGGCGATCGGCGCGGTCACGGCGACGCATCTCTTCGGCGACACCGCGGGACGCATGCTCGCGGCCGTGATCGCGCTGCTCTTCTTCTCGACCATCGTCTCGGGCACCATCACCGCGGCGCGCATCCTCGAGTCGATGGCGCACTCGCGCGAGATCCCCGCGTGGGCAGGCGTGCGGACGGCGCGCGGCGTCCCCATGCGCGGTCTCGCGATCACGCTCGTCGCGAGCTCCGCATGCCTGGCGATCGGCAACCTCGACGACATCTTCGGACTGCTCACCGTCCTCATCAACGTCTTCTCGTCGCTCTCGGTCGCAGCGGTGATCGTGCTGCGCCGCACCATGCCCGACGCGCCGCGGCCGTTCCGCGTGCCGCTCTACCCGTTCACGCCGCTCCTCTACCTCGCGCTCGCGGGCTGGAGCATCGCCGCCAGCGTGCACGAGGGCGGCTGGAAGGCCGTGATCGCATCGGTTGCGACGGTCGCGATCCTGCTCGTCATCAAGCCCCTGCTCGCGCTCGGAAGCCGTCGCTAGGCGACACGTGACGCGCACGACATCGCGCCCGCCGCAGATCGTCGCCTCGCTTCAACCCCCAGGATCCGATTGGCTCTCCGCGCGCCGGCAGAGCCACGTCCGTCGCGGGATCCGCGCTACATTCCCCTCTTGCGCCGCCGCGACCCAGAGCTTCCGCCACTCGATGGCATCATGGTCCTCGACAAGGACCTCGGGATGTCGAGCGCGCGGGCGGGCGAGATCGTGCGCCGGCGTGCGCAGTTCGCCAAGACGGGCCACGCGGGCACGCTCGATCCGCTGGCGACGGGCGTGCTCGTCCTCGGGCTCGGGCGCG
>CAIOCH010000145.1 GCA_903856525.1 uncultured bacterium
CCGCGCGGCGGAGCGCTGCCTCGCGGCACTCGCGGCGGAATGACGCGGTATCCTCCGCCCATGCCCGCGCCGCGCCTGCGATCCGCCTCTCCGTCCGCGAGGACTCCCGTCCCGACCCCGACTGCAGCCGCGCTGCTGTGCGCGGCGATGCTGCTCCCCGCCTGCACGCGCGACACGATGCTCCTCGAGAGCGATGTGCCGCTCCCCCGCGGCATGAGCACGGTGCGCAGCGCCGACATCCGCCGCGATGGCGGCACCGTCACCGGCGGCGACTTCATCCTGGCGGGTGAGATCGACGACGCGCGCCGCGCCATCCGCGCCTCCGCGCAGAGCTTCGAGGCCAACGGCTGGACCATCGTGCGCGCCGACGGCAGCGGTGACGCCGCGAGCGGCGAGTTCGTGAAGGACACCCGCACCGTGTCGGTCACGCTGCGCCGCCGCGCGCTCGAGCCCAAGATGTCGACCGGCACGCTCACGGTCCGCCGCGAAGGCTGACGCCGCGCGCCGTACGCCGCAGGAACGGATTCCGATGGCCGAACAGTTCGAGAAACACGCCCGCACCTTCGGCGGACTCACGCTCGTGAGCCGCGTGACGGGACTCGTGCGCGATGCCGCCCTGGCGAGCGTGTTCGGCGTGAGCGCCTACACCGACGCGTTCAACTTCGCGTTCCAGATCCCCAACCTCTTCCGCCGCCTCTTTGGCGAGGGCGCCATCTCCGCAGCATTCGTGCCGCGCTACACCGAGATGGTCCGCGACGACCCCGAGCGCGCCCGCCGCTACGTCGGGCTCATGCTCGGCCTGATGGCGGTCTTCCTCTGGGGCATCGTGATCGTCGGCGAGATCTTCATCGTGTCGATGTGGATGGGCGCCCCCGAGGCGCAGTACACGCTCGGCCCCGGCACCACCGTCGGCGGCGTGGTGCTGCCCACGATCAGCGCCCGCTACACGCGTCTGGCCTACGAGCTCGCGGCCATCATGCTGCCCTACATGCCGCTCGTCTGCCTCATGGCGGTGGGCGGCGCGGCGCTGCACACGCACGGCCGCTTCGGACCGACCGCCGCGAGCCCGATCGTGCTCAACATCCTCATGATCGCGGCCACGCTGGGGCTCTACCCGCTGGCACTCTCGGGTGCGATCGACCCCGCGACGCACCTGCGTGCGCTCGCCATCTCCGTGCTGCTCGCGGGTGTCATCCAGATCGCCTGGACCTTCGCCGTGCTGCGCCGCGTGCGCCCCGTGTACGCGCTGCGCGACCCGGAGGCGCGTGCGCAGGCGTACACATCGGTGCGTGCCACGCTGCTGGCGGCGGGGCCCATGATGCTCGGTCTCGGCGTCCTCCAGATCAACATCGTGGTCGACGGCCTGATCGCCAGCTGGCCGAGCATCTTCGGGCCCACGATCCTCGGCTTCGACTACCCGCTCGCCGAGGGCGCCATGACCGCACTCACCAACGCGGCGCGCCTCTACGAGTTCCCGCTCGGCGTCTTCGGCATCTCGATCGCCACCGCGATCTTCCCGCAGCTCGCGCGGCTCAACAACGATCCTGCCGAGTTCGCCGCCACCGTGCGCCGCGGGCTGCGCCTCACCTTCTTCGTCGGCCTGCCCGCCAGCGTCGGACTCATGCTCGTGGGCCGCGAGGCGGTGGGCGTGCTCTTCCAGCGCGGAGCGTTCACCGCCGACGACACCGCGCGCGTGGCGTGGGTCCTGCTCGGCTTCGCGCCTGCGATCTGGGCGTACCAGTCGATCCACATCCTCACGCGCGCCTTCTATGCGCTCAAGCAGCCCATGACACCGGTCCGCATCGCGGTATCGATGGTGGCGCTCAACCTGCTGCTCAACCTCACGCTCATCTTCACGCCGCTGCGCGAGGCGGGGCTCGCGTGGTCGACCTCGATCTGCGCCATGCTGCAGGCGGCGGCGCTCGCCCGCGCGCTCGCCCGGCACGTTCCCGGCATCGTCGACCGCACCGTGGGCGCGTCGGTGCTGCGCACGACGCTCCTCGCATGCGCGATGGCGGCGGCGGTGCTGGCGGTGGGGGCGTTGCTGCCCGAGTCCAGTGGAACCGGCCACGCCATGCGAGAGATGGTCCTCGCGCTCATCGCCAAGGTCGCTGCCGGCGCGGTGGTCTACGCGGGTCTTGCGGCCATCCTCGGCATGGACGAACTGCACTGGGCCGCGGGCCGGCGGCTGGCGTTCCTGCGCCGGCTCCGCCGCTGACGGACCGATATCGGATCCTCCCACACGCATGGCCTCGGTGGATTATCCCGACCACGCTTCAGTGACGCCCGAAAACGACCGATCCCGCCAATCGGAGGCTCAAGCTTCAGATGGTGGATCTTTCCAAACTCGACCCGTCCAAGCTCGGCACGACCGACACGCTCGCACTCCTTGCGGAGGTGGAGAAGTCGCTCGCCCGCCTGCGCGAAAGCGCCGGTGACGACGCCGAACGCGCCGAGGAGGGCGAACGCCTCGCCAAGGAGCTCAAGCAGCTCCAGGCCGAGCGCACGCGGCTCGAGGACGAGCGCGCCAAGATGCTCGAGCGTCAGGTCACGCTCGAATCGCAGCTTGCGCAGACCCGCGCCAGCGCCGCCTCGTTCGAGTCGCAACTCGCCACCTCGCGTGGCGATGCGGAGAAGCTGCAGTCGCAGCTCGGCCAGTCGCGCGGAAACACGCAGCGGCTCGAGGGCGAGCTCGAGAAGTCGCGCAAGGAGGCCACCGGCCTCGCGGGCGATGTGAAGTCGCTTCAGGGCAAGGCCACCGCGCTCGAGAAGACCGTCGCCGAGAGTCGCGCCGCCACCGACAAGCTCGCCGCCGAGCTCGCCGAAGCGCGCCGTACCGGCGAAAAGACCGGCACCGAACTCGCGGAGTCGCGCAAGGGCGCCACAAAGCTCGAGACCGAGCTCACCGCCGCCCGCAAGGCGACCTCGCGGCTCGAGAGCGAGCTCGCCGACACGCGCGCCACCGTCGCCCGCTTCGAGAAGGACCTCGCCGCAGCCACCAAGTCGATCGCGGGTCTCGAGGCAAACCTCGCCGACGCGCGCAAGGCCAGCGCCAAGTTCGAGACCGACCTCGCCGACGCGCGCAAGAACATCCGCCAGCTCGAGTCGCAGCTCAAGGACGCGACCGCCGCCCACGAGCGCAGCGATGCGCAGCTCGCCGAGTCGCGCGCGCAGTCGAAGACGCTCGGCCAGCAGCTCTCCGAGGCGAAGTCTGCCGCGGATCGCGCGCAGAAGGCGCTCGATGCAGCCAACGGTGAGAACACCCGCCTTCAGGGCGAGCTCGCCACGTCGAAATCCGCCTGCAGCAAGTACGAGACCGATCTCGCCGAAGCCGAGGCGTTCTCCAAGGAGTTCGCCGCCGAACTCACGGCCGTGAAGGGCTCCGCGCAGAAGCTGGAGAAGGACCTCGCGCAGGCCAAGTCGAACGCCGCCAAGCTCGAGAACGCCCTCGTCGAGGCCCGCGCCATCGCCGCTGCGGCCACCGCATCGGCGCAGAGCGCATCGGCCGCAGCCGCCAAGGCCACCGCAGAGCTCGCTGGCGCCCGCGCCAGCGCCGGCAGCGGCGAGGACGACCTGCGCATCGCCCGCGATGCCGTGTCGCAGCTCGAGTCCGAGGTCTCCCAGGCCCGCAAGGCCGCCGAGGAACTCCGCACGCAGCTTGCGTCCGCGCGTGACTCAGGCAGCAAGCTCGAGCAGTCCCTCCGCAAGTCGGAGTCCGACCGCAACGATGCCGAGGAACTCGCACGCCTCGCCGACGCCGAATGCAAGCGCCTGTCCGATGCGGCCCAGGCCGCGGCCAAGCAGGGGAGCGCCGCCGCCAGCGCCGAGATCGCCCGCGCAGTCGAGGCCGAGCAGGCCAAGGCCCGCGGCGCCGTCGAGGCGGAGCGCAAGCGCCTCGCGTCGCTCGAGCGCGAGCGCGATGCCATCAAGTCGAGCCTCGCCACCGCCGAGACGCGCATCTCCACCATCACCGAGCTCGCCGACAAGCAGGCCGAGCAGATCCTCACCCTCGAGGAGCAGCTCGCCGACGCCCGCAACACCATCGAGGAGGTCCGCGCCGGCGTCAACGCCAGCACTGCGGGCAACGGCCCGTCGCTCGAGCAGATCGAGGCGCTCGCCGAATCGCGCGTCTCGGCGCTGCTGCAGCCCAAGCTCGACCAGCTCGCGCAGGTCGCGGCCTTCCTGCGCACCCGCCGCGAGCGCCTCACCGCGCTGCGCATGGGCCTCAAGCGCAAGGCCAAGGCCATGAAGTCCGCGACGGGCACCGCGGGCACGCCCGCGTCTTCGTCCAACCCCGACATCGAGTGCGAGCGCGCCGCGCTTGCCAAGGAGCGCCAGGAGATCGTCGATCTCCGCGCCATGCTGCACGCGAGCGAAACCGCCATTGCGCGCCGCACCGCGGGTACGCGCTTCCTCACGTCGGCCACGCTCTGCACCGCGCTCCTCGGCATCGCCGCCGCCGCGTGCTGGCAGGTCGCAGGAGTCGTCACGCCCGCACCCGTGCTCGCCACCGTGGAGCTCGAGGTCAGCAACCGCGTCAACGACACCCGTGTGGAGACCGGAACCGACACCGCCGTCGACGCCGCGCCCATCGCCACGCTCATCAAGGAGCGCGTCGGTGACCCGCTCTGGGGCGGCATGGTCGCCACGCGCCTGTCCGAACGCGGCCGCACCCGCGCCGAGGCCGACGCGCTCGTCGCCAACCTGTCCGAGCGCGTGAGCGTCACGCCCGAGGGTTCGACCGTGCACATCGCGCTCCGCGGCACCGACGAGCTCGCCACCCGCACCACGCTCGACGCCATCGCCACCACGGCCGTGGCCGAGGCCAACCGCGACACCGCCCGCCGCAGCGACTACCTCAAGGTCGGTATCGCCAACGCCAAGCAGGAGGTCGGTCGCACGATCTTCTCGGCCGCCGAGGTGCTTCCCGATCCGCAGCGCCTGTCCCGTGCGGGCGCCATGCTGGGCATCACCGCACTGGTGGGTGCGGGCCTCGTGGGCATCCTGGCCCTCATCGCCCGTCGTCCCGCGGCGAACCACGACATTGCGGAACCATCCCTCGCGCACGACTGACCGCGCGCAGGGGTCCGCGCAACGGACCATCGCTCTTATGCACGCCGCCCGCGCAACTGCTGCGCGGGCGGCTGCATTTCGCGAGTTTCGCGGTCCCTGTCCCAAGTCGGGCCCGCCGAGCGCCGATGCCTGTCTGTCGCAGGTGCCACGGAACGGCACCGGAAAGGGAAGCACCCGTGCACGGATTCGCTCGGCTCAGGCTCGTCGGGACTTCGCCGATCGACGGCACAACCGTCGACGGCATGGAAGAGTGCCGCAAGGACGACTTCCCGCAGCCACTTCCCTTTCCCACCTGCGTCCGCACGCTTCCGCGCAGCTCGGCCGGAAACGCCGCGTTCGCCGCGCTCGACCGCATGACGCTCTCCTTCGAGCGCCTGCGCGCCGAGCTCGAGTCCGAACAGGACAGGCAAGACGGGTCCGGCCCCGGAAACGATCACGGCCCCCGCGCCGCCTGACGCACACCGCCAAAAACCAGACCGCCGCCGACCATGGGGGACGGCGGCGGTCTGCGTTTTGTCCTGGTTCACACGGTCGCGCGGTCCGTCGCGCGATCCGTCACGCGCTCACTTCTGCCGCTGCATCGTCATCGGATCGCGCAGGGGCAGGTGCTCCGCCTTGTCGTCGAAGAAGTCCGCCATGCGCGCGCGTCCCGTCGGGTCGCCGGGCGCGATGGCATCCCAGTCGCCCACGACGAACACCGCCATCTTGTCGAAGTCGAGCAGCCGGTTCGCCACGCGCTTGACATCGGCCGCGGTCACCTTGGCCACGTTGTCGCGGTAGGTCTGCCAGTACGCGGGATCGCGCCCGGTCCACTCGTCCGCCACGAAGATGCCGAGCATCGACGGCTTGGACTCGAACGACCGCGGGAAGGTCTCGATGAACGACTGCTTGGCCACCTCGAGCTCCTCGGCGCTCACCTCGGTGGTGCGCATGCGGTTGAACTCGTTCTGGATGAGCTTGATCGCCAGCGCCACCGTCGCGCTCTTCGACTGGAATCCCGCGCGGAACTCGCCGGGGTACCACACGCCCGCGTCGAGACCGCTGCCCGCCGAGTACGCCAGGCCCTCGTCGGAGCGCACCGTCTTCATGATGCGGCTGGTGAAGCCGCCCCCGCCGAGGATCTCGTTCATCACCAGCGCCGCGAAGTAGTCGGGATCGTCGCGCGTGATCGAGCGCGCCCCGATGTACACCTTGCCCTGGGGGATCTCCTTCTCCACGTGGTACACGCCGGGCACCAGTTTGGCCACGGGCGCCGGCGGATCGGCCATGCGCTCGCCCGACGGCCACGCCGCGAACGCCTTCTCCAGCTTGGCGAGCATGTCCTTCACCTCGAAGTCGCCGCTCACCGACACGATCACGTTGCCCGCGTTGAACACGCGCGCCGCGAACGCCTTCATGTCGTCGCGGGTGATGGCGCGGATCGACGCCTCGGTCGCCTGGCGGCCCTCGAAGTGGTCCTCGCCGTACAGCGCCATGTTCCACTCGCGCGACAGGATCGGATCGGCGTCGTCGTTGCGCTGCTTCATGCCCTCCATCGACTCGTCGACGGAGATCTTCATCTTGCCCTCGTCGAACCGCGGCCGCAGCAGCATGTCCATGAGGAGCGTCAGGCTCTCGTCGAAGTTCGCCGACAAGCAGTCGATCGACGCGGTGCAGGTGGTGTCGCGCGCGCCGATCACGATGTTGGTCGCGAGGAAGTCGAGCTTCTCGTCGAGCTCCGCCGGCGCGAGGCCCTCGGTGCCGCCCGTGCGCATGAGCTCGGTGGTCATCGAGGCGAGGCCGACCTTGTCGGAGGGTTCGAGGTAGCCGCCTCCCTTGAAAGTCATGCCGAGGTCGATGAGCGGGAGCTCCTTGCTCGGCGCGAGGTACACGACCACGCCGTTCGAGAGCACGTGGCGGTAGTCGGCGGCCTTGGGCGCGTTGAAGACGAGCGGCTTGAACGCGATCTGCTCGGGCCGCTTGGGCAGCTGCTGCGCGGCGGCGGGAGCCGCGGCGAGCGAGAGCGTGAGCGCGGCGCACGCGGTGGCGAGGAGTCCGTTCATGCCCGGTATCGAGATCGTCTGCGGGTTGTGGTGGTTGTTCTTCATGGGATGGTGGTCCTTTCCCCGGTCAGTTCTTCTTCTCGAGCTCGGCCAGCCGCGCCTCGATCTTCGACACCATGTAGTCGAGCATGGGCTTCATCTGCGGCGGCACCTGCGCCGCCTGCGCGCCCATCTGCTCGAGCGCCTGGCGCAGCCGCGACGCATCGGTCTCCTTGGCGATCTGCGCCGCCATCGCGCGCGCCTGCGCCTGCATGGGCGCGGGCAGCTTCGCGAGCTCGGCGTCGGCCTCGGGGGCCGCGGCGCCCGCCTTGCGGCGGTAGGTGGCCACCGAGCGGTTGTTGATCCCGAAGTACTCGCGCGCCACGCGCTGGATGTCGTCGGCGGTCACGGCGTCGATGCGCTTCGGGCCGTCGTTGATCTCCTCCCATGTGCCGAGGCCCTCGGAGTAGCCCAGCTGCACGAGCAGGAAGAAGTTGCTCTTGAGCCTGCGGAAGTTCGAGGCCGCGAACTGGTTCTTCACCTTCTCGAGCTCCGCCGCGGGCACGGGCTCCTCCTGCAGGCGGTTGATCTCGGCGTACCACGCCTCCTCGAGCGCGCGCGGATCGGCGTCGCCCTTGACTTCGGCGCTGAAGCTGAACGAGCCCGCGTACTTGCGGCTGTCCTGCGCGGCGCCGGCGCTGGCGGCGATCTCCGCGCCCTCGACCATCGACTTGTAGAGCCGACCCGTGCGGCCGTTGAGCACGGCGCTGAGCACATCGAGCGCGTACGAATCACGATGACGGAACGGCACCGTGTGGTAGCGCACCTCGACCGACGGCTGGCAGTCGCACTCGGCGTTCATGCGCATCTCGGCGAGCTGCTCCACCTCGAGGGTGACCACCGGCGACGGCTCCTGCGCGCCCTTCTCGAGGCGCGTGAAGTAGCGGGTGATCGTGTCCTTGACCTCGCTCGGGTTGAAGTCGCCCACCACCACGCCGCAGAGGTTGTTGGGGCGGTAGTAGATGTTCCAGTACTTGAGCGCCTCCTCCATGGTGTAGCTGTTGAGGTCGCTCGTCCAGCCGATCACGGGCCAGGAGTAGCCGCTCGACTGCCAGAACATGGCCTCGAACTGCTCCTGGAAGATGCCGGTGGGCGTGCTCTCGGTGCGCAGGCGCCGCTCCTCGTGCACCACGTCGCGCTCGGAGAAGAACTCGCGGAACACCGAGTTCGACAGGCGGTCCGACTCCATCCACGCCCACAGCTCGAACTTGTTGCTCGGGACGTTGATGAAGTAGAAGGTCACGTCGTTCGAGGTGAACGCGTTCATGCCCGAGCCGCCCTGGCCGGTGTAGACCTTGTCGAACTCGTCCTTGACGACCGTTCGCGCCGCATCCTGCTGCCCCTTGAGGAGCGCGAGCTCGCGCTCGATGCGCGCCTTCTCCTCGCCTGCCGCCGCAGCGGCCGAGGTGGTGAGCTCGGCGATGCGGTCGGCGCCCAGGCGGCCCTGCTGCGAGTCCATGAGCGTCTTGAGCTCGGCGCGCAGCTGCGCCAGTTCGGTCGTGTCGTTCTCGGGTGCCCAGGCGTCGTCGATCTCGCCGTTGAAGAAGCGGCGGTACTGCTCGCTCCAGGTGATCGCGTTCATGCGCGCACGCAGCACCCGCTGCTTCTCGCGGTACTCGGCGTCGGCGGCGGGGTTCGAGGTGCCGATCGTGTCGGTGCCCTTGAACATCATGTGCTCGAAGAAGTGGCTGATGCCCGTGATGCCCGGCCGCTCGTTCACCGAGCCCACCTTGGCCACCCAGCCCGCCGCGATCACGTTCGGCTGGTCGGTGCGGGGGAGGAGGAGGAACTTCATGCCGTTGTCGAGCGTGAAGACCTCGGGCGAGACCTGCTGTGCCGAGAGGGGGAGTGCGACCGCGAGTGCTGCGACCGCGCCGAAGAGTGCGCGCATGAATGGCTCCGCTGTGATGCCCCGCGACCGCGAGGGCTGAAACGACCGTCCCGCGCCTGCGGGAAGCGGGGATGGTAGCCATGCCATCGGGTCGCTTTCGGGACCGTCTGGGTGCCTCCGGCTTGGTGCGGCGCGCGCGCCAAGGCGCTGCTTCGGTGGCAAAGCGGGGGTTTCGCCCGACCAATCCTTCCGAATGTTCATTTCGGGCATACATTTGCCGCGGCGTACCTGCGCCGAAACCGCGGCGTACCTGCGCCGAAGCCGCGGTGTACCTGCGCCGAGGATCAAAGAGTTATGAGCCGAACGACCTCCCGAACCTCACTCCTCTCCCTCCTCGGATGCGGCCGCGCGCTGGGCGCCCGGTCCATGTTCGTTCCCGTGCTTGCTCCCGTCTTCGGGCTCATGATCGCCGAGAGCGCCTCCGCCCAGGTCCGAGTGGTCACCTACAACCTCGCCAAGTTGGCGGGCGACGCCGCCTCGATCCGCGGCGCGCTCACCGCGATGGGTGACGACGACCGCTTCGGATTCGCCGTCGACCCAGCGGTGCTCTGCTTCCAGGAGATCCGCAACGCCGACATCGCGGCGCTCGACGGCCACATCCTCGCGGCGTTCCCCGGTGTCCCGTATGCGCGCGGCACCTTCACCACCTCGGGCACCGAGGATGGCGCCAGTGGTGCACAGGCCATGTACTACCGCTCCGATCTCCTCACCGAGATCACGTCGGGCCACGTCGACATCGCCACCGGCGGCTCGCGGAACAGCGACCGCTGGCTGATGCAGCTCAATGGCTACACGGGTGCCGCGACGCGCTTCTACGTCTACTCGTCGCACCTCAAGGCCAGCAACACCGCGGCGGACGCGACCGAGCGCAACACGGGCGCCATCGCCCTGCGCAACAACGCCAACGCGCTCGGTGCGGGCCAGCACATCCTCTTCATGGGCGACTGGAACCTGTACACCTCGAACGAGGCCGCGTACGGCACGATGACCTCGGCAGGCAACGCCCAGTGCATCGATCCGCTCGGCCCCGGCGACTGGACGGGCGCAGTCAACGCCATCAAGCACACGCAGTCGCCGCGCCTCGCGACGGGAACGCTCATCGGCGGCGGCGTCGACGACCGCTTCGACTTCCAGCTCGCGACACCCGAGTTCCACGACAACGACGGGCTCTCGTTCATCCCGGGCACCTACCGCACCTTCGGCAACGACGGCGCGCACTACAACCTCGACATCAACAACGGCAACAACACCTACTACCCCGCCAACATCGCGCGCTCGAACGTGGTGGCCGACTTCCTCTGGGCCGCCAGCGATCACCTGCCCGTGGTGGCCGACTACCAGGTGCCGCCGATCATGGCGGCCACCATGCAGTCGTCGTTTCCCACGGTCATCGTGGGCGCATCGGTCGTGGTGCCGGTCGCCGTGTCGAACACCGCGAATGTCGTGCATCCTCTCGGCACCGACGCGCTGACCGCCACGGTCACGGGCTCGGCCGGGCTCGTGGGCTCGCAGTCGATCACCGCGGCGCTGTCGCCTGCTGCGACCACGGTCAACCTGCAGGTCAACACCGCGGCGCCCGCCAACCTCAGCGCCTCCGCCACCGTCGCCACCAGTGTCGAGGGCACGCAGAACCCGACCATCGTGCGCACGCTCACGGGCACGGTGCTGGGACATGCGCGGGCGTCGTTCAGCGCCAAGTCGCTCGTCACCTCGACCAGCGCCGCCATCTCGACGCCCGCCGATGCGGGCGTCGTGACGATCAGCGTGCCCGTGCACAACCTCGGCTACGGCCCGCTGCAGGCGCGGCTCGATCTCGACGGAGCCAGCGGGCTCTCCGCGCCCTTCGCCGTGGTCGATGCGGTTGAATCGAACATCGCGGCCGCGCCGTCCGCACTTGTCTTCTCGTTCAACACCGCCGGCCGCGCGCCCGGCGTCTACACGCAGATCGCCACAGTGGCCACGAGCGACGAGAATCTCCCGGGCGCCACCAGCGGCTCGCTGGGCGTCACGCTCGCCGTCACGGTCGAGGCATCGGGGAACCCCGCGGACCTCGACGGTGATGGAACGGTCGGCGGCGCCGATCTCGCGATCCTGCTCAACCAGTGGGGCGGCGCGGGCAGCGCCGACCTCGATGGCGACGGCCTCGTGAACGGCAGCGACCTGGCGATCCTCCTGAATGCGTGGGGATGATGTGGTAGAGGCGTGCGGGGAGCACGACGGTTTGAGGCATCCGAGCCGACGACTCGGACGAAGAGTGCGAGACACCGGGACCCCCGGTCCCGAGAGGCGACGATCCATGGAAACCCGACGCCTTCTGACCACCTTCACCGCCGCCGCCTGTGCGGCGGCATTTGCCGTCTCCTCCGCGCGCGCCGACACGATCGTGCTCACGAGCGTCGATGACAACACGCTCATCGAGGACGCGGCCGGGGCGTACAGCTGTGGCGCTGCGCAGTACTTCTTCGCGGGGCGCGTGGGCGCCAATGGCGGCAACACGCTGCGGCGCGGGGCGCTCCGCTTCGACCTGTCGGCGATCCCGCCGGGGTCGCAGATCACCTCGGTGAGCCTTCGCATGTACTGCTCCGCCGCGGGGCTCAACACCGCCTACACCGTGGGCCTCAAGCGCTTCCTCGCCTCGTGGGGCGAGGGGTCGAGCACCGCGTTCGGCGGTGGCGGCGCGCCCGCGGCCGTCAACGATGTCACGTGGAGGCACCGCTTCTACCCGAACACCATGTGGCCGGCGGCGGGCGGGCAGTTCAGCGCCACGGTGAGCGCCTCGCGCACGGTGGGTGCCATCGGTTCGTACACCTGGGCCTCCACGCCGCAGCTGGTGGCCGACGTGCAGGACATGGTCAACAATCCCGGCCTCAACTTCGGCTGGTGCGTCCAGGGCAACGAGGTCACGCTGCAGTCGGTCAAGCGCTTCGACTCGCACGAGTCGGGGCTCGCCGCCAATCGCCCGCAGCTCACGATCGTGTACACGCCCGGGAACCGCTACGACCTCACGGGTGACAACAAGGTCAACGCAGCCGATCTCGCCGTTCTGCTGGGCGCGTGGGGCGGCGCTGGCGCTGCGGATGTCAGCGGCGACGGCACCGTCAACGGCGCGGATCTCGCGCTGCTGCTCGGCGCCTGGACGGGCTGATCTCCCGCAGCTCCGCCTCGGGCCGGGCATGTGCCGCCCTGATGAATCCTGATCTGCCGATCAGCGGTCTGTCGATCCCGCGATCACGGCCGCTGGCGCAGTTCTGCGCGCAGCCACGACACGAACGATGCAGTTCCCGACGAGCGGTCGCCCTCGGCCTCCGCGGTGGTGGCGTTGATGTAGGCGCTGGTCAGTTCGCCGCGCGCCGCCTGTGTTGCCGCGAGGACGAGCAGCACGTCGACGCTCGGGCGCTGCATCGACGCCGCCGGCGCGAGTGAGCGCTCGAGCGCGTCGAGCCGGGCGGTGAACTTGCTGTCCGTCGACAGTCGGCGGATCGCCGTCGGATCGCTCGCGAACGCATCGCGGAAGATGTCGGATGCGCGCACCGTATCGCTGCGGAACGCACGCGCGAAGGCCTGTCCCATGGTCCAGCGCTCGTCGCCGGGATGCGCGGCCTCGAGCAGGACGAAGCCGTCCTCCGCGTCGCGGTCGTAGCCCTCGGCGAGGAACGCCCACATCGCGTCTGGATTCGGCAGTGATGGCGGAGGAGGCGCGGAGACGACCGTGGTGGCGTACCCGCCCAGCACGTAGGTGGACGACACGTACGTCGTGGGCCAGTAGCACGGCGAGTAGGTGTAGCAGGGCGTCCACGCGGGAGCGGGGCATGGTCCGCACACCGTCCAGCTATCCCACCACGGGCGGCAGGGATCCCAGCAGGTGTAGCGCGTGCGGCACCATCCGCGCCACGCGGAGTAGGTGGGCCTGCAGGTCCACGACACGGCGTGGCCTTCCCACCACGGGTTGCACCAGCTGCTGCACAGCGGCGCGCAGCTGGATCCGTAGAAGAAGCCGAAGCTGAAGCCGAAACCAAAGCCCACTGAGATCGACGCGCCGTCGTGGCAGTCGTAGCGTTGCCAGGTGGGGCAGGGGCCGCAGTCGGACCAGAACGAGCCGCGGTCCCAGCCGTTGCAGTGGGAGACGTTTCGGACGTAGGTGTTGTGGGTGTTGTTGTGGACGGTGTTGTTGATCACCGTGCTGTTGTTGCTGCCGTTGTTCACGACCACGGTGGAGCCGCTGCCCGCGGAGCCACCGGCAGATCCGCCCGCGGATCCGCCGGAGGAATCACCGGAAGCGTCACCGCGGGGGCGCGGTGCACGGCCCGGTGCGCGATCAGCGATCAGCGATGGATCCTGACGGGAGACGGGTACGCCGAACACCGTGTCGCCCACGAACTCCTCGGGCGGGTCGACGGAACGGTCGCGCGGATCGCGGCGATCGTTGGCGCGAAAGCCGCCAGTCACATCGGGTCGAGGCAGCGCGACGCGGCCGTTGCTGCCGTTGCCGCCGTTGTTGCGCGTGTTCGTACGATCGATGCGCCCACCGCTGTCGGTGTCGATCACGCTGCCGTCGTCCACGACGATGCCGCGGGAAGGACGGTCGGTCGCCGGCTTCGATGGCGTTGGATCGGTGGGCTCGGGTCGGGTTGTTGCAGGCTTGGTTGATTCGGGCTTGGATGCGTCGGGCTTGGATGCACCGGGCTTGGACGCGTCGGGCTTCGTCGCGGCGGGCGAGTCCGTGCGGCCCGGACCGCGCGGGTTGCCCCGCGCGTCATCGCGCGGTTGCGGACGCGCGTCATCGCGCGGTTGCGGACGCGCGTCATCGCGCGAATCGTCTCTCGTCCTGCCGCCCGCCTCGCCCCGCGGCTTGCCCTGCGACGGAGCGCGATCGACCTCCGGGCCGGACGGAGCGGCCGGCGACGGAGTCGTTGGACGCCGCGTCGGAAGCGGCGCGTCATCGCGATCGGGCTTGCCGGGCGCGGTCTGTGTCGGTGTCTGCGGGCGCGTGGGTGCTGTCTGCCGATCCTGCGGCACGGATGGCGCAGGTGACTTCGGCGCGGCGGTCGGTGCCGGTGGCGCCATCGCGGGTGTGCGCGGACGCGTGGGAGACGGCGGCGTCGTGGGTGTTGTTGCGGCAGGCGGAGTTCTGGTGGCGGGCGCGGTCGGACGCGCGTCGCGCGGGGTGGCCTGCTGCTGCGGCGCAGCTGGCGTGCGCATCTCGCGCGGATGCGGTGCGGCGGAGGGGCGCGAAGGTGCGGGTGCGCTCTCTCGCGCCGATGGCGCCGCGCGCGGCATGCCTGGCTGCGGCGCAGCGGGCGCG